>NZ_JBFBFA010000010.1:0-263500 GCF_040683915.1 Kitasatospora sp. NPDC093102
CCACCCCGAAGGGCTTCACCGTTCGACTTGCATGTGTTAAGCACGCCGCCAGCGTTCGTCCTGAGCCAGGATCAAACTCTCCGTGAATGTTTACCCGGCAGTGCTTAATTAAAAGCGCCGGTCGACACCCGCGTTGAGCGGCACGGCAACCACCGGAATAGGGCGGCCCCGCGCACTGCGTCCTCGCTAGTGTTATTTCAAAAGGAATCTCCAACCCCGATCAAACGATCAAGGCCGGGGATGTCAACATATCTGGCGTTGACTTTTGGCACGCTGTTGAGTTCTCAAGGAACGGACGCTTCCTTCGGACCGCCTTCCAGCGGACCCTCCGGGCTTCGTTCTTTCGTGTTTCCAGCTTATCAGATGTTTTCCGCTCCGTTTTCGGGGCTTCCTTCATCCAACTTGCCGGTGCCTTCCGGGGTTTGACGCCCCGTCCGACGTTTCAAACTCTAGCCGATCTCCGCTCCGAAAAGCGAATCCGACCGCAACCCGATAAAACGCGCACACCGAATACACACCAGGCCGCGACGTGAAAACAACGAAGCGACCCGGCCCGAACCGGGAAGTGGTGTTTCAGAGGATTGGCTACCCCGGGACCGTCCGCGCAGCTGCGTGTCCGGTGCTCCCTGCCAGGCAGCTCGAAGAACACTAGACCTCTGGACCCGCCGAGTCAACCGGCGCAACCGAATTCTCGGTCCCCTCCTCCACCGGCAGTTGGAAGGCCAGGACGGCGACGTCGTCGTCGTGCTCGGAGGTCACGCCCATCGCCCGCAGCAACCGGGCGCAGATCACCTCGGGGGCGCCGATCGCACCGGTCAGCGTGCGGGCCAGGAGGTCGAGGCCCTGGTCGATGTCCTCGTCGCGGCGCTCGACCAGTCCGTCGGTATAGAGGACACCGGTCGTACCGGGGAGCAGACGCAGGGTGTGGGAGACGTGCAGGCCGCCGCCGGTGCCGAGCGGCGGACCGTTCTGTTCCTCGCTGCGCAGGATGGTGCCGTCCGGGCAGCGCAGCAGTACGGGGAGGTGTCCGGCGGAGGCGTAGGAGAGGGTGCGGTGCTGCGGGTCCCAGACGGCGTAGGTGCAGGTGGCGATCTGGTTGGCGTCGATCTCCATGGCGAGGCCGTCCAGCAGGCGCATCACCTCGTGCGGGGGCAGGTCAAGGCGGGCGTAGGCACGGACGGCGGTCCGCAGCTGGCCCATGACGGCGGCGGCACGCAGGCCGCGGCCCATGACGTCGCCGATGACGAGTGCCGTGCGCCCGCCGTCGATGGCGATGACGTCGTACCAGTCGCCGCCGACCGCGGCCTCGGCGCCGCCCGGCTGATAGGTCGCGGCGACCCGCAGGCCGGCCGGCTGGTCGAGCTTCTGCGGAAGCAGGCTGCGCTGGAGGGTGACGGCGGCCTCGCGCTGGCGCCGTTCGGCTTCGCGCAGGCGGGCGGCGGCGAGGACCTGGTCGGTGACCTCGGCGGCGAAGATGAGCACTCCGTCGGGCGGCCCTTCGGCGGCATCGCAGTTCTCCCCGGTTCCGAGCGGGACGCAGGAGACGTTGTAGTAGCGGTTGCCGGTGAGGCCGAGGATGCAGCGGGCCTTGACGCTGCGCGGGCGGCCGCCGCGGATGACCTGGTCCATCAGCGGCAGGACACCCATGCTGCCGAGTTCGGGGAGGGCCTCGGCGGCGGGCAGGCCGGTGGGGCGGTCGCCGAAGAGTTCGCGGTAGGCGCGGTTGGCGTAGCCGAGCTGGTGGAGCGGGCCGTAGGTGACGGCGACCGGGGCGGGGATGCGGTTGAGGACCTCGCGCAGGTTCTGCGGCTTCTGCGGGTCGAGGAGCTCGGCGCTGGCGGCGGGGCCGGCCGGGTCGCGGGGGCCGGGCACGACGACGCCGTCGGGGCAGGGCGCACCGTCCTCGGTGCCGGTCCCGTTGGGCGGGACGGCACGCCGGGGGACTCCGGTGAGCCGGGCGCTCCAGCGCATGAGGTTCAAACGACGGCCGCTTCCTCGTTTTCCAGGCATATCATCACTTTTTGTGTGCACAACAGCACACGGGGTAATGACCAGGTCGGGCTGATCCTGTCAGGCGGAGGCCCGGTTCCGGAAGTCGCGCGCCCGGCGTGGCCGTCCGATCCGCCCTCCGGTCGGCCGCCGGCCCGGGTCGGCGGGTGCGGTCACCGGGGAGCATCCGGCCCGGCGTCGGACGGCCGCCCGGACCTCGGATCGAACCCTTCCTCGAAGACCGAACGCGGGTGCTCCATGGCGCCCAGCGAGACCACCTCGCGGGAGAACACCCCGCCGAGCACCCAGTCCATCAGCACCCGCACCCGGCGCTCGGCGCTCGGCAGCCGTCGCAGGTGCCGCGCCCGGTGCAGCCACCAGGCCCGACGGCCGGTGAGCCTGCCGCCGCGCCGGGTGTGCGCGACGGCCCGGCGCAGACCGAGCGAGGTCGAGCAGGCGGCGGGACCGGGCCGGTAGTCGGCCAGGCCCGGGGAGTGCGGCCCGCTGTCCAGGGCCACCACGACGTTGCGGGCGAGCAGTTCGGCCTGGGCGAAGGCGTGCTGGGCGTTGGGGGCGCAGGGGGCGCCGTCCGCGTTCGGGTCCGGTACGGCGGCGCAGTCGCCGGCCGCCCAGACACCGGGCAGGGCGCGTCCGTCCGGTCCGACGGCCTGCAGGGTCGCCAGACATCGCACCCGGCCGAGGGCGTCCAGCGGCAGGTCGGTCTCGCGCAGCAGCGGGGACGGCCGGATGCCCGCCGTCCAGACCAGGGTGCGGGCGCCGAAGCGGCTGCCGTCGGAGAGCGCCACGACCCGGTCGGCGGCCGACTCCAGGGTGGTGCGCAACCGGATGTCGACGCCGCGTTCGCGCAGTTCGCCGAGGGTGTGCTCGGCAAGCTCGGGCGACTCCTCGGCGAGGATCCGGCCGGTCGCCTCGACCAGGACCCAGCGCAGGTCCTCGGCGCGGACGTTGTGGTAGCCGCGCACGGCGGTGCGGACCATGTCCTCCAGTTCGGCGAGCGCGCCGACGCCCGCGTAGCCGGCGCCGACGAAGACGAAGGTGAGCGCGGACTGGCGCAGCGCCGGGTCGCGGGTGGCGGAGGCGAGGTCGAGCTGTTCCAGGACGTGGTTGCGCAGGCCCACCGCCTCGCCGACGGTGGAGAAGCCGAGGCCGTGTTCGGCGAGGCCGGGCACCGGTGCCGTGCGGGAGACCGAGCCGGGGGCCACCACGAGGATGTCGTAGGGCAGTTCGACGGGGGCGGGGGGTTCTCCCGGGCCCGCGGCGTCGGCCAGGGCGCACCGGGAGGCGTGTTCGATCCGGGTGATCCGCGCGGTGAGCACCCGGCAGTCCGGCAGGACCCGGCGCAGCGGGACCACCACGTGTCTCGGGTCGATCGAGCCGGCCGCCACCTCGGCCAGCAGCGGGTGGTAGGTGAAGTAGGCGTGGGGCTCGACGACGGTGATCTCCACCTCGCCGCGCCGCAGCCGTTCCCTCAGGGCGCGCTGGAGGTGGAGTGCGGCGGCCGTTCCGGCGCAGCCGCCGCCGGCGATCAGGATCCTGATGGTGCACCTCCTGCCGAAGCGACGTTTCGTCCCGGCCCCGCGGCCGGGGGTGTCCCCCCGTCACGCCCCCTATGAAGGACCGGCGGGGGTCGTCTTGTCCACAGTCCGTACGGGGCTGGTTGCCACACGAGTGACCGTCGTGGCCAGTTGTGCCTACTGGGCGACTTTCTGACGCACTTTCGGCCTCGGAGAGTGGTGAACTATGGTCGGATTGTGTACCGGGGCAGCCGTCGCCATGACAATCGGCGGCGACGCACCGTGGAGCGGCCATTACGGCCAGTTCCAGCGTTGGCGTGAGAACCCGACTGGGGGACAGTCATCCGGGGAAGGGTAGTTCCCGGACAGGGCCCCGGACGGTGCCGACGCGCCGAGCCGGACGTGGACCCGGCGCGGCGGCACGAACCGTGGTCACCGGAACGGGACGGGCGGCACGAGCAATGGGTCATCGGGTCACTTCTGACGGGCTGAGCTGCACCGGGGGGTGCAGGGGCGGGCGACGACAGGGTCCGGTTTCGGACGCCTGCGGGGGAGAGTTGGGATGATGGATCAGGAGCAGGTGTTGGGGCGGGCGGGTGCACCGCAGGCCGGACCGGGCATGGTCCCCGAGCAGCGCGGTCCGGTGGACCTGCCGCCGCAGAGCAGGCCGGTGCAGGCCGGAATGGTTCATGCCGCCGTCCCGTACCGGGCCGAGGCCGCACCGGCCGCCACGCCGGTGCCCGGGGCCCGGCTGCGGGTGGACGCCCGGCGGAACCTGGAGAGCGTGCTGCGGGCGGCCCGCGAGGTGTTCGGCGAGTTCGGCTACGGCGCGCCGATGGAGGAGGTCGCGCGCCGGGCCGGAGTCGGGGTCGGCACCGTCTACCGGCGCTTCCCGAGCAAGGAGGTGCTGGTCCAGCGGATCGCTGCCGAGGAGGTGGCGTGGCTGACCGCGCAGGCGCGGGAGTCACTGTACGGCGGCGACGGCGCCTGGGAGGCCCTGGCCGGCTACCTGGCCCGCGCGGTGAGCAGCGGCGCCGGGCGGCTGCTGCCGCCGGAGGCGTTCCGGTACGCGGAGGAGCTGGGACGGGCGCCCGGGCAGCGGGCACCGGAACCGCCCGCGGCGGTCCGCTTCGACCTGCGCGGCGAGGAGGCCCGCTCCGGCGGGGTGGTCGAGCCGTCGGCGGCCGACGCCGATCCCCGGCTGCTGCTCCAGCTGCTGGCCGCCCTGGTGGCGCGGGCCGGTGCGGCGGGCGAACTGCGGCCGGGCGTCACGGTGTCGGACGTGGTGCTGGTGCTGACCGCCTCGGTGCCGGTGCACGCGGCCCGTCCGTCGGTCTCCGTGCCGGCGGCCGTCGGTTTCTCGCCGATTTCTCCGCAGACGGACGGCCAGCCGTCCGCCGGCCCCTCGGACCGGCTGCTGCAGATTCTGCTGGACGGCCTGCGGGCGCGCTGACGCTCATCGGCCGACCGTCCGCCACGCCCGACGGGCAAGGGAGTTGGAGGGAAGACCGGCGCGCGGCCCGAGTGCGCGCGCCGGGTGTGGGAGCCGCACACCCCACCGCCGCACGCTGGGCGAACGCACCCGCCGCGGCCCCTCGGAGGAGTGGAAGGCGGCCGGTCCGGCTACCGCGGGCCCCTGCGCTATGCCATCCTTTGCCCGTGGTTGGAGCCAATGTCCCGATGCGCGCCGTTCACGCGCCGTCGGCACCATACACAGGGGGACCGTGCGCCTACGCGCTCCCTCGCGCCCTGCCACACTGCGGGGGCTGTCGTGGAATCTGGGGTCCGTTGTGAGCGCCGAGGAACAGAACGACTACGGGTACGGCCTCGACTTCGGAGGCCTCTCCGGTGATTCCGCCGAAGGGTCCGGCGCGGGCCCCTGCAGTCTCGGCAGTGCCGGCGGGACGGCCCAAGTTCCGGGCGCCGCAGCGGGTTCGGCCGCCGGACACGTCCCCGACCAGGCCGGGATGCCCAGCCGCGAGACGCTCTCCGCCTCCGCCGCCGCGCTGCCCCCGGGCCGCGTGCCCGGGCAGGCCCCGGCGGGCCGGGGCGGCGTCGCCCCCGAGGCGTTCGTCGGCGAACCGTTCCCCGGCGACGGCCGGACCGCCCGGCCGACCGTGCCCGCCCCCGCCGATCCGGTAGACGGCGAACGCCCCGCCTCCGACGCCGAGTTGACCGCCCGGGTGCGGGCCGGCGACGACACCGCGTACGAGGAGATCTACCGCCGGCACGCCGACTCGGTGCGCCGCTACGCGCGTACCTGCTGCCGGGACAGCTTCACCGCCGAGGATCTCGCGGGCGAGGTGTTCGCCCGCACGCTGCAGGCGCTGCGGGCGGGCAAGGGCCCCGAGTTCGCCGTCCGCGCGTACCTGCTGACCGCCGTGCGCAACGTCGCCGCCGCCTGGCACCGCAGCGAGCGGCGCGAGCAACTCGTGGACGACTTCGCCGTGTTCGCGCAGACCTCGGCCGCCGTGGTCGACGTCGACCTCGCCGACCCGGGCGCCGACGCCTGGGCGATGGCGATGGCCGACCAGCGGATGGTCATGCAGGCCTACGCCGAACTGCCCGAGGACGACCGGATGGTGCTCTGGCACACCGAGGTCGAGCGGGAGTCCCCGAAGACCGTCGCGGTGATGCTCGGCAAGACCGCCAACGCCACCGCCGTCCAGGCCCACCGGGCCCGCGACCGGCTCGCCGCCGCGTTCCTCCAGGCGCACGTCTCGGGCAGCCAGGACAGCGCCTGCGAGGCCTACGCCAACCGGCTCGGGGCGTACGCGCGCGGCTCGCTGCGCAAGCGGGCCTCGGCGGAGGTCGGCCGGCACCTCAAGGAGTGCGACCGCTGCACGGCCGCCTGCCTGGAGCTGAGCGAGATCAACACCGGGCTGCGCGCCCTGCTGCCCGGCGGTGTGCTCGTCTGGATCGGCGTCGGCGGGTTCAGCGCCGCCGCGGCCGCCGTGGGTGGTACCGCCGCGGTCGGCGGTGCGGCAGCGGCCGGGACGGCCGCCGCGGCCTCCGGCGGGGGCGCGGGCGCCGCGGCCGGCGAGGGCCTGGGCACCGCCGCCAAGGCCGGGGTCGCCGCCGCCATCGCGGTCGCCGCAGCCGCCGTCGCCGCGTACGCGCTCACCGGCTCGCCCGACCCGGGTCCCCCGGCAGCCGCTCCCCCGGTCACCAGCGCCCCGGCCGCCACCTCCTCGGCGCCGCCCGCGACCGCGCCCGCCCCGGCCCCGGTGCCCAGCGCCGCCGATCCGGCCCCGGAGGCGCCCCCGGCGAGTCCCGGCGCCAAGCCGGCCGCCAAGTCCACGCCGGCTTCGCCGCCCGCCACCACCCAGGCGCCGGAGCCCGTCATGCCCTCACCCAGCCCGAGGGCGCCGCAGCCGACCGCCGCTCCCCCGGTCGTGCCCGTGCCGACCCTGCCGCCGTTGCCGCCTCTGCCCACGCCCGACGTGCCGGTCATCCCGACGCCCACCCTGCCGCCGCTGCCGACCCCGACCGTCACCACGCCGACGCCGCCCGTGCTCAGCGACTTCTGGGGCGACTCGCTGCCCGTCCTCAAGCCCGGCAACAACCGGGTGCCGCCGCCCGAGCCGAGCATCCGGCAGAAGGGCAGCGACACGTTCTGGCAGCGTGACGGCGGCTGGATCGGCGGCGACTACCACCCGCACGCGATCACCGTGCACGCCCCGGCGACCACCGTGATCGACCTCAACCGCAGCTGCACGTCCTTCGACGCGGTGGCCGGGGTGGACGACGCCACGCTCTCGCCGGGCAGGGTCGTCTTCTCCGTCCAGGGCGGCGACGGCACCACCCTGTGGCGCTCCCGCGCGCTGGCCGTCGGCGACGACCCGATGCCGGTGCACGTGCCGCTGGCCGGGCAGAAGTCGGTCAAGCTGGTGGTCACACCGGTGAACGGGATCTGGTCGGCGCTGAACGTCGCGAACTGGGCCCAGGCCCGATTCCGCTGCTCGTGACGGGGGCTCGCGCCGGGCGCTCATGACGGAGCCCGCTCCAGGGGCTCCTGGAGCGGGCCTCGGGTCCGCGGTGCCGCGCGGCCGACGCGGAATGGCGGCCGACGCGGAATGCGCGGCCGACGCGAAGTGTGCGACCGGCCGTCAGATGGCGCAGGAGCCGTCCGCGCAGGCCTCCCCGGCCGGGGCGACCTGCACCGGGGCGGGGCGGCGCTCGCCGATCTCGGTGGCGACCTGCTCCAGCACCTTGCGGAAGGTCGCGGCGTCCTGGCCGCCCTGAACCGCCCACTTGCCCTCGAAGACGAAGGTCGGCACGGCGTTGATGCCCAGCTCCCGGCCCTCGGCCAGCTGGGCGTTGACCTCGGCGGTGCCCTCGTCGCCCGCCAGGTAGGCGGCCACGCGGTCCCGGTCCAGGCCGGCCGACACGGCGACGTCGGTCAGTGCGGCGCGGTCACCGACGTCGACGCCGTCGGTGAAGTGCGCCTTCAGCAGGGCCTCCTTCAGCCGTCCCTGGGCGGCCGGGCCGTACTCGGCCTCGGCGAGGTGCAGCAGGCGGTGGCCCAGGAAGGTGTTGGCGTGCAGCGCGGCGTCGAAGTCGTACGCGATGCCCTCGGCGAGGCCCAGCTCCGCCACCCGCGCGTCCATCGCCACCGACTGCGGGCCGTAGCGCTCGGCCAGCCAGGCGCGGTGCGGGCTCGCCGTCGCGGGTGCGTCCGGGACCAGCTGGTACGGGCGGTAGACGACCTCGACCCGCTCCTTGCCCGGGAAGTCCGCCAGGGCCTGCTCGAAACGGCGCTTGCCGATGTAGCACCAGGGACAGGCGATGTCGGACCAGATCTCGACCTTCATGCGGGTGGCTCCAGGGGGCTTCTTGTCAGCTGTGTACGAGATGGGTGAACAGTGAACCATCTCGGGACATTCCCGGCACCCCGTGGGCGTCCTCCGGCCGGTCAGGCCGCGGGCGGCGCCGGGACCACCAGCACCGGGCAGGCCGCGTGGTGCACGACCGCCGAGCACACCGAACCCAGCAGCAGCCGGGCGAAGCCGCCGTTGCCCCGGGTGCCGATCACCAGCGTGTGCTGCCGGGCCGCCGCCTCCAGCAGCACCTCGATCACGTTGCCCAGCACCACGTGCAGCGACAGCTCCCCCGCGTATG
Organism: Kitasatospora sp. NPDC093102; assembly: GCF_040683915.1. NCBI lineage: Bacteria > Bacillati > Actinomycetota > Actinomycetes > Kitasatosporales > Streptomycetaceae > Kitasatospora > Kitasatospora sp. NPDC093102. The sequence continues at coordinate 8,646 of NZ_JBFBFA010000010.1, forward strand.
GCGCGGAACGCTGGCGCTGCACGGCGGCCACCGAGCGGCGCAGCCCGTCCGCCATGCTCTCGACCAGCGTCTCCACGCTCTCCTGCACCAGCTCCGCCATCCCCGGCGGGTAGCCGGCCGGCGCCGGGTTGACCACGGCGAGCACGTACAGCGGCAGCCGGAACCGCTCGGCCTCCGTCATCGCCCGGTCCAGCGCCCACAGCGACCCGTCCGACCCGTCGCACGCCGCCAGTACCCCCGGCGGGCGCCCCGCCGGCGGACGCCCGAGCACCGACAGCACGACCGGCACATCCCGCCCCGCGCTCCCAGCGGCCACCGCGCGTCCTCCTCACCCCGGATCCACACCCCCGTCATCATCACCGCCCCGCCGATCCGGGCCCGGCAACCGCGCCGCAGGGCGGGGAGGAGGAGGGGTGGAGAAGGCGGAGAAGTCGCGTGTGCCGGGCGGACTCGGCGCGTCCGGGTGGGCAGGAGTCCGGCGACCGCATCGTGGCAACGCAGACCCGCACGTCGCGGTGACGGGACCGGACTCACGAGGTGAGGGCCGGCTGGCGGGGGCTGGGCAGGCCCGTCCAGCAGGCGCCGTGGCGGCGGGCGCGGACGCGGCGGAGCCAGAGTTCGGTGGAGACCAGGTCGGCGAGGCCGGCGAGGGCGGAGGGGGACAGGGGGCTGGTGGGGTCGGCGGACCGGGCGAGGCCGGCGCGGACGGCGGGGAGGTCGATGAGGCCGGCGTCGGCGAGCAGCGGGGCGTCGAAGAGTTCGGCGAGCCCGTCGGCGGCAAGGCGCAGGCCCTCACGGGCGGGAGCGGTGCGGTCGGGGCGGGGGCCGCGGCCCCAGTCGGAGGGCAGGTCGGTGCGGCCGGCGCCGGTGAGGACGGCGTGCAGGAGGGCATGCCGGGCGCCGGGCTGGAGGCGAACGTCGTCGGGCAGCAGTCGGGCGGCGCGCACCACCTGGTTGTCGAGGAAGGGCGCGTGCAGCCGCTGTCCGGGCTGTTCGGCGGCGTGCACGAGCGTGCGGAAGGAGCGCGCCTGCCGGTAGAGAGCGTGCCGGGCCCGGTGCGCGCCGGGATGTTCCTCGGGCGCCGGTTTGCGCGCGGCCAGGCGGAGCCGTAGCGCGACCGAGGAGAGCGCCTCGTCGGAGAGCCAGCGGGCGGCCGGGCCGGGCAGGCACCAGGCGAGGTCGACGGCCGAGCGGGCCCCCGCCGTGCCGGCGCCGTCCGGGACGTGGCGGGCGGTCAGCTTGGCGGCCGCCTCGTCCAGCGCCTCGGCGTAGCGGACCCGGGAGAGCCGGTGGGCGGCCCGGACCACGGTGAGCGGGGTGCGCAGCGTGCCGGTGAGGACGCCCGCGGCCGCCCGGTCGGCGCCGGCCAGCGCGACGACCGGGGGCAGGAGTTCGCGCGGCCGGCCGGCCCGGATGAGGTCGGCGAGCCGGGCCGGGTGCCCGTCCAGGACCTGGCGGGCGCCGTAGCCGGTGAGGTGGTCGGTGCCGCCGGCGTCGAAGCGGGCCTCGGCCCGGGCGGCGGCGACGAGTTCGGGCCCGGGCTCGTCGGTGAGCCGGCCGGCCTGCGGGTCGGTGCCCGGTCCGGCGTACGGGAGGGTGTCCGGGCCGGGGTCGAGCACGGTGTGCCGCAGCCGCGGGGTGTCGGGGGCGAGCACGGGGCCGGCCGGGGGCTCGGTCTCGCCGAGCGTGACGGCGGCCAGTTGCTCGGGGGCGGCGGGTTCCGGGGCGGTGGCGCGGGCCCAGGAACCCTTGACCGCGCCGCTCCTGGCCCCGGCGGTGGCCGCCCGGGCCGCCGCGGTGGCCGTGGGCACCGGTGGCAGCGGGACGGCGGCGGCGAGCAGCGCGATGGTCGCGGAGGCCGTCCCGTACGAGAGGTCGACGCCGAGCCGGGCCCGCCCGACCGGGTCGGGGACCGGGGCGGTGGTGCGGACCCGGGAGCGGACGGACTCCAGCAGGGCGCGGGTGAGTTCGCGGACGGCGGGCGCCTCGTCGCGCGGCTGCTCGGCGCCGGCCGGGTCGTCGTAGCCGGACAGGTACGGGCGGCCGCCGCGGATGCCGAGCACGTGGCCGGGCGGCACCCGCTGGACGTCCAGGTACGGGGTGCCGGTGCCGAGCGCCTCGGGGGACTCGGGGCAGGCGAGCCGGGCGGCGAGGTGGCCGGTGTCCAGCGGGGCACCGACCAGGTCGGCGAGCGGCAGGGCGGCGGTGGCGTACGCGGTGCCGCCGGCCCACGGGGTGTGGAAGACGGGCTGGGCGCCGGCGAGGTCGGTGAGCAGCAGGGTGGAGCGGATGCCGGAGCGCAGCACGACGGTGTAGCTGCCGGGCCAGGCGGTCAGGTGGCGGACGGCGCCGCCGCGGGCGGCGGCGAGGCCGGCGGCGAGCTCGGCGTCGGTGGCGCCGCAGTGGCCGAGGACGGCGAGCCGGGAGGTGGCGGGGGTGTCCTCGACCTGGTCGGGGGCGGTGGGGCCGGTGCTGACCACGGCGGCGGTACCGGGACGGAGGGTGACCAGGCGGATCTCCGTGGGGCGCCAGTCGCCCACGGCCCAGAGCGGGTCGGGCCCGGTCCACAGCGGGCGCGCGGCGATCGGCTCGATCCTGCCGAGTGCCTCGTACGCCGGGGTGCCCGCGCTCGGCGCGCCCGTGCACCAGCCCGTCAGCCACCGCATCGTGCCTCCACCGGACGAGGACCTGCATCCCTGCAGCGCGTTCGCCGCCCGCCGGGCGGCCGGGTGGTGTGCCGTGCCGGCCCGTGCGCGTCCCGGCGTGCCCTCGCAGCTCGACGCGCCGTCAGGGGACATCGTGCCACCGTGGGACGTCGCCGTGGTCGGTGTTTCGGGTTCCGCTTCCGTTCGGACCGACCGCTCGACGGTCGCTGCGGCCGCGCGGGCCGGCGCGGGTGGGCAAGTTCCTTGATCCGCCGGGGAGTTCGATCAGTCCGGCGCTCCGAGGGGTGGGCGGGCCGGACCTCCCCCTCCCCGGCCCGGACCGCCCGCGAACACCTTTGGCATGGGCATCGCGAGATGGCCGAAAGGCGTCGCCCGGCCCGGGAGGGCATCCGCATGCCCTCCCGGACTTCACCGCCGCCCGCGGGGATTGAGGCGACGGCATCCCCCGGCCCGCCGGGTCCTCGACGGCAGGCCGACCCACGACCACCAGCGAATCGCCGACCAGCCGGTCGGGCCAGGGAGCACGGCCGGGCGCACGTGAACACGGGACCGGAGCACGACGCTCCGGAGCGCGGTGCGGTCGGCCGGATCCGAGTGGTCCGGACCAACTCCGGTGCGGCACCGCCGAGTGCGCGATCCCGCCATCCGGAATGCGACCTCTTAACCGTCGGAACGCGTCCGACTACGCTAGGTACAGCAGCTACGGCCCGGTGCCGCCCGGGCCCCGCGCACAAGGCCGCAGGAGGTGCCGCCGCCACCATGACCGTCAGCCCACGTGGACCGAACGAACGGCTCGGCACGCTCCTGACCCTCGCCCAGATCAGCAACGCCGGACTGGCCCGCCGGGTCAACGACCTCGGCGCCCAACGCGGGCTGACCCTGCGGTACGACAAGACCTCGGTGGCCCGCTGGGTCAGCAAGGGCATGGTGCCGCAGGGACCCGTCCCGCACCTGATCGCCACCGCGATCGGCGGCAAGCTCGGCCGGCCCGTCCCGCTGGAGGAGATCGGCCTGGGCGACACCGACCCGGCGCCCGAACTCGGCCTGGCCTTCCCGCGCGAGGTCGCCGACGCGGTCCGCTCCGCGACCGACCTGTGGCGGGTCGACCTCGACCTGCGCCGGGGCCCCGGCGGCGGCCGCTGGAGCGACAGCCTGGCCGGCACCTTCTCGGTCGCCGCCTACGCGACCCCCGTCTCCCGCTGGCTGATCACCCCGGCGGACGGCTCGGTGGCCCGCGAGGTGCCGCGCTCCCCCAGCGACGCCTCCTCCTACCGGGTCGGCCACTCGGACGCCGCCAAGCTCCGCGAGGCCGCCCAGGAGGCCCGTCGCTGGGACTCCAAGTACGGCGGCGGGGACTGGCGTTCGTCGATGGTGCCGGAGTGCCTGCGGGTGGAGGCGGCGCCGCTGCTGCTCGCCTCGTACAGCGACGCGGTCGGCCGGGCCCTGTTCGGGGCCACCGCCGAACTGACCAGACTGGCCGGCTGGATGGCCTTCGACACCGGACAGCACGAGGCCGCCCAGCGCTACTACATCCAGGCGCTGCGGCTCGCCCGGGCCGCCGCCGACGTGCCGCTCGGCGGCTACGTGCTGGCCTCGATGAGCCTCCAGGCCGGCTACCGGGGCTTCGCCGAGGAGGCGGTCGACCTCGCCCAGGCCGCGCTGGAGCGCAACCGGAGCCTGGCCACCGCCCGCACCATGAGCTTCTTCCACCTGGTGGAGGCCCGGGCCCAGGCCAAGGCCCGCAATGCGGCGGCGTGTGCGACGGCGCTCGGCGCGGCGGAGAGCGCGCTCGAACGGGCGCGCGCCGGGGATCCCGATCCGGCCTGGATCGACTTCTACGCCTACGACCGGCTCGCCGCCGACGCCGCCGAGTGTTTCCGCGACCTCGGTGTGCCCTCCAAGGTCCGGCAGTTCACCCGCGAGGCGCTGGCCACGCCCACCGAGGGCTTCGTCCGCTCGCACGGCCTGCGGCTGGTGGTCTCGGCAATGGCCGAGGCGGAGGCGGGCAACCTGGACGCCGCGGTCGCCGCCGGCGAGCGCGCCGTCGAGGTGGCCGGCCGGATCTCCTCGCAGCGCAGCCGGGAGTACGTGGTGGAGATGCTGCGGCGGCTGGAGCCCTTCCAGGGTGAACGCCGGGTACGGGAGTTGACCGAGCGGGCGCGGGCGGTGATCGTCGCTCCGGCGTGAGCGGACAGGGCGGCGATCCGGCACCCGGCGGTAATTGGGGTGCGACGGCGGGAGGGGCCTGACTAGGGTTTCTCCCGTCCAGGTGCGCAGGCAGAGGTTACTTCCACTCTCAATGGGCAGGTCGCGGGTTCGAATCCCGCCGTCGGCTTCGGGCCGGTGTAGCTCAGCGGCCAGAGCAGCTTCGTCACCTCAGCCGCCTTCGATCTCTGGACACCTACACGTGAATAGTTCGTCCGCACCTCCCGGTGCGACGGCGGCGGTTACTTCTTGGTGAGGCGTCCGTAGGACGCTGCGGTTCGAGCCCGCGAAACACCGCCGCCACCTTTGATCTCGGGAGGCAGCGCGCTCCGGAGTGCCCGGTGCGCAGGCGGGGGTTACTTCGGATCTTGCGGTTCCGGGTTCAAGTCCCGGGCGTGCCGTGCGCGAGCGCGGCCGCTAGCTCAATTCGGTAGAGCACAAGGCATACACCCCCGCCGAGGTCGGCCGCCCGGCGGCCGGCACGATCTCGGGCACCCCGGCCGCGGCATGCCTCCCTCCCCACTGATACCAGCAGGCCGAGGGGGGCTTCCGCATGTCCAGGTTCAACTTCCGCAAGGCCAAGGCGAGTCCGAGCTCGCCGGTGGCCACCACCGGCCGGCGCACCGTCAACCACAACGGCGGCCCCGGTTTCGTCCGGGACCGCAAGTCCGAGCTCTTCCTGCTCGCGGTCGCCAACATGGTCGGCCAGGACACCTTCCACGAACGTGGCGGCGAGCGCGACGACCGCTACACCGCGCTGGTGCGCGAACTCGCCGTCACCGAGCCGGAGTGGACCGTCGGGCTGCTGCGCTGGCTGCGCTACGGCGCCCAGATGCGCACCGCCGCCCTGGTCGGCGCCGCCGAGTTCACCCGCGCCCGGCTGGACGCGGGCGCCCACGGCCACTCCCGGCAGGCCGTCGCGGCGGTGCTGCGGCGCGCCGACGAGCCCGGCGAACTGCTCGCCTACTGGACCTCGCGCTACGGCCGGGCGCTGCCCAAGCCGCTCAAGCGCGGCGTCGCGGACGCCGTCCAGCGCCTGTACGACGCCCGCTCGCTGCTCAAGTACGACACCGCGGGCAAGGGCTACCGCTTCGGCGACGTGATCGAACTGACCCACCCCTCGCCGGCCCCGGACAAGGAGTGGCAGGGCGCGCTGTTCGCGTACGCGCTGGACCGCCGGCACCGGCCGGACGAGGCCGTCCCGCCGGCCGCCGACCGGATGCTGACCGCCAACCGCGAGCTGCTGGCGCTGCCCGTCGAGGAGCGCCGGACAGCGGTGACCGCCGAGGACGGCGCCGAGCGGCTGGCCGCCGCCGGGCTGACCTGGGAGGCGCTGGCGGGCTGGCTGCAGGGGCCGCTGGACGCGGCGGTCTGGGAGGCGGTCATCCCGTCGATGGGTCCGATGGCGCTGGTGCGGAACCTGCGCAACTTCGACCGGGCCGGGATCTCGGACACCGTCGCGGCCGAGGTGGCCCGGCGGATCTCCGACAAGGGCGAGGTGCGGCGCTCGCGCCAGTTCCCGTTCCGCTACCTGGCCGCGCACCGCAACGTGCCCTCGCTGCGCTGGGGGCACGCGCTGGAGACCGCGCTCGGCCACTCGCTGGCCAACGTGCCCGAACTGCCCGGCCGGACGCTGATCCTGGTGGACCGCTCCGGTTCGATGTTCGACCGCTCCGTCGGGCCGACCGAACTCAACCGGGCGGACTCGGCCGCGATCTTCGGCACCGCGCTGAAGGTCCGGGCCGCCGAGGCGGACCTGGTCGAGTTCGGCACCACCAGCCGGGTGGTCGAGGTCGGCCGGAGCGAGGCGGTGCTGCGGGTGCTGGAACGTTTCTCCAGCCTCGGCGGCACCAACACCGCCGACGCCGTCCGCACCCACTACCGCGGCCACGACCGAGTGGTGATCGTCACCGACGAGCAGACCGGCCCGGGCCACTGGGGCGGCGATCCCCTGGCCGCCGTCCCGGCCCACGTGCCCGTCTACACCTGGAACCTGGCCGGCTACGCCCCGGGCCACGGCCCCAGCGGCGGCGCCCACCGGCACACCTTCGGCGGCCTGAGCGACGCGGCCTTCCGGCTGATCCCCCTCCTGGAAACCGGGGCGAACGCCGACTGGCCCTGGGAGGCGTAGCGCCGGCGCCGGGCGGGGGCCAACGCCGGGAGGAAGGGGGAGGAGCCGCCACGGGGGGTGGCTCCTTCCCGTGTTTCCCTGTCGTCGCCGCCCCCTCCGCGCCCCCTCCGCGCGCCCTCGACCCGCCCGTCCCGCCGTGGCAGCATCGGCCCCGGCAGGACGAACCGGGCGAGGGCGAGGAGTGCGCGGTGGCGGACCGGGTCGACGTGGCGGTGGTGGGCGGCGGGATCGTCGGGCTGGCCACGGCGTACGCGCTGACCCTGGCGCGGCCGGGGCTGCGGCTCGCGGTGCTGGAGAAGGAGGCCGGCTTCGCGGCGCACCAGACCGGGCGCAACAGCGGGGTGATCCACAGCGGCGTCTACTACCGTCCCGGCTCGTACAAGGCCCGGTTCGCCGTCGCGGGCGCCGCCGAGCTGGTGGCGTTCTGCCGCGAGCACGGCATCCCGTGCGAGGTGACCGGCAAGCTGGTCGTGGCCACCGGTGCCGCCGAGCTGCCCCGGCTGGCGGCGCTGGCCGGGCGCGGGCGGGCCAACGGCATCCCGGTCACCGAGCTGGACCGGGCCGGGATCGCCCGCCACGAGCCCGAGGTGACCGGGATCGCCGGGCTGCACGTCGCCACCACCGGCATCTGCGACTTCCCGGCCGTCGCCACGACGTACGCCCGGCTGGCCCGGGAGGCCGGCGCCGAACTGCGGCCCGGCAGCGAGGTGCTGGCCGTGGCCCGGCGCCGGGACGGGGTGACGCTGCGGACCTCGGCCGGCGAACTGCGCTGCCGGGTGCTGGTGAACTGCGCCGGGCTGCACAGCGACCGGATCGCCCGGCTGACCGGGGACGACGCCGGGGTGCGGATCCTGCCGTTCCGCGGTGAGTACTACGAACTGGCCGAGCGGCGCCGGGACCTGGTGCGCGGCCTGGTCTACCCGGTGCCCGACCCGGCCTTCCCCTTCCTCGGCGTGCACCTCACCCGGGGCGTCCACGGCGACGTCCACGTCGGCCCGAACGCGGTGCCCGCGCTCGCCCGCGAGGGCTACGACTGGCGCACCGTCCGCCCGCGCGACCTCGCCGGCACCCTGGCCTTCCCCGGCACCTGGCGGATCGCCCGCCGGCACTGGCGGTACGAGCTGGGCGAACTGCACCGCTCGCTGTCCAAGCGGGCGTTCACCACGGCCGTCCGGCGGCTGCTGCCCGCCGTCGCCCCGGAGGACCTGGTGCCGGCCGCCGCCGGGGTCCGGGCCCAGGCGGTGGCCCGGGACGGCTCGCTGCTGGACGACTTCGCCTTCGCCGGCTTCGACCCGGACGACCCGCGCTCCCCGCGCCGCGCGGTGCACGTGCTGAACGCGCCCTCGCCCGCCGCCACGGCCTCGCTGCCGATCGGCCGGGAGGTGGCCCGCCGGGCCCTGGCCGCGCTGGAGGCCGGTGGGTGAGCCGAGCGGCGGCCGGGCCGATGAGTCCGGTCACAGGCCCGGCCGGAGAGCCCCGACAGCCCCGTAGACTCGGGTGATTGTGACTGCCACCGCCCCGATCCCCCAGCCCTCGCCGTCCGCCCGGCTGTCCGCCGCGCCGGCCGCCTACCCCGCGCCGATGTACCCGCACAAGGCCACCGAGGCCCAGCACCGCGAGCGTCGCATCCGCAGCTTCCAGCCGCGCCGGGGCCGGATGACCAACGCCCAGGCGAGTGCCCTGGACCGGAGCTGGGAGACGTACGGCATCCCCATCGACGGCAGCCCGCTGGACCTGCCGGAGCTGTTCGGCGGCCTGCCGGTGACCCTGGAGATCGGCTTCGGCATGGGCGAGACCACCGCCGCGATGGCCGCCGCCGACCCGGCCATGGGCATCCTCGCCGCCGACGTGCACACCCCCGGCCACGGCAACCTGCTCGGCCTGCTGGAGCGCGACGGCTCCCGGAACGTCCGCACGGCCGCCGGCGACGCGGTGATCCTGCTGCGCGACATGCTCCCGGACGCCTCGCTGGCCGGTCTGCGGGTCTACTTCGCCGACCCGTGGCCCAAGCCGAAGCACCACAAGCGCCGGCTGGTCCAGCCCGACTTCCTCGACCTGGTGCTGCCCCGGCTCGCCCCCGGCGCCCTGGTGCACTGCGCCACCGACTGGGAGCCGTACGCGGAGCAGATGCTGGCCGTGCTGTCCGCCTCGCCGGAGCTGGAGAACCTGCACCCCGAGGGTGACGGAACCGGCTGGCTGGAGCCCGCGGACCACCCGGACGGCAGCATTCCCGGCTACGCGCCGAGGCCGGACTGGCGCCCGGTCACCAAGTTCGAACGGGCCGGGATCGCCAAGGGCCACGTCGTCCACGACCTGCTGTTCCGCCGCCGCTGACCCACCGGAGCCGTTCGAACGGGCGGACGCGCGGCGGCCGTGCGGTCGGGCCCGGGGCGGACGGTTCGTCCCGAGTCCTCCCAACGGGCCGTCACCGTGGCCTACCCTGTGCCGCATGGGCAGCCCGTCCGGCGGCGGGTTCCGGAGGAACTGTCGGACGACGGTTCGAGCCGCCGCCGACGCACCGGAGACGGTCCCGAGCACCGGCGACACCCGGACCATCCCGGGGCCCCGGAGGCACCGGGCCCACCGGCTGCTGCCCCGGCCGGGTACCGCGCCCGCCGTGCCGGTCCCGGCCGGGGCACCCGCCGCCTCCCCCGCCTCCCCCGCCGCTCCCGGGGCCCCGACGGGCCGCAGCCGCCCGGTGGCGCTCTCCTCGGTCACCACGACCGCCGTGCTGACCCTGATCGGCTGCGGGGTGCTGATCCTGCACCTGGTCCAGCGGCAGACCGGCACGGTCGGGCTGCTGGTCGGCCTGGGCCTGGCGATGGTGCCGCTGCCGTTCGTGCTCGGCGGCCTGGCCTGGCTCAACCTCACCGCCCGGGTGCCGCTGCGGCACACCGTGTTCTGCCTCGGCTGGGGCGCCTGCGCGGCCACCACCGTCGCCATCCTGGCCAACAACTGGACGGCGAGCTACCTGACCCGGCACCGGAGCCCGTTCGGGGAACTGCTCGGCGCCGGGATCGCCACCCCGGTGATCGAGGAGAGCGCCAAGGCCACCGCCCTGCTGGTGCTCCTGCTCCCGCTCGGCCGGCGGCTGCGCTGCCACGGCCGCCGCACCGGGCGCCCCTGCGCGCCGCTGCTGCGCCGGTTGCCCGCGTCCCGGCACCCCCGCCCGTATCCGCGCCACCCGGCCGGTCCGCACGCCCGCGGCCGGCTGCGGCCGCGCCCGTACCTGCGGCCACTGCCCTACCTGCGCCCCGCCCCGTCCTCCGGCGCGCCGCACCACCGCTCCCGGCCGCGCACCCTGGCCGCCGGGGTGGTGCTCGGCGGGATGGCGGCCTGCGGCTTCGCGTTCACCGAGAACGCCCTGTACCTGGGCCGGGCGTTCACCAGCGACCAGCGGCAGCGGCTGGACAGCATCGGCCTCGGCGACCCGCCCAGCCTGCGCGACTTCGACAGCACCGTGCAGACCTTCGTGCTGCGCGCCCTGCTCTCCCCCTTCGCCCACCCGCTGTTCACCGCGCTCACCGGGATCGGCCTGGCCGTCGCCCTCACCACCGCCCGGCGCTGGCTGGCCCGGCTGGCGGTGCCCGCCGGGCTGCTGCTGGCGATGACGCTGCACGGCACCTGGAACGCCGCGGCCGACCTCGGCACGGACGGCTTCCTGGTGGTGTACGGGGCGCTGATGGTGCCCTGCTTCGCCGCTCTGGTCTGCTTCGCGGCCTGGGCGAGGTGCCGCGCGACCCGGCACGCGGCGCCCGGCCGACGGCGGGCGGAGGGGCGGGCCCGACGGCAGTCGCGGCAGGCTCGGCGGGGCCCTCGGCGCGGGGCCGCCGAAGGCGTCTGAAGAACCGATTTCCCATCTCGGCGACTTCCCCGTATTGTTGTGTTCACCGACGCGGGGTGGAGCAGCTCGGTAGCTCGCTGGGCTCATAACCCAGAGGTCGCAGGTTCAAATCCTGTCCCCGCTACTCAGTAGCAGAAAGGCCCGGAGGACACGTCCTCCGGGCCTTTCGCGTGTCCGGACGCGAACAGAACACGGTCCTGCCACGAAGCTGTAACGGCGGCCCGTCCCGCGATCTTGTGTCAGGCGCCTGAACCATACTGAGGAAAAATTCATCTCATTGGGGGGGCTCGGGCCGCCCCGGACAGGAAAAACCACATGCTGTCGAAGCGACTGGTCAGCACCGCCGCGATCTGCATCGTCCTGGCCGCCGGTACCGCCGCGTGCGGCGACACCAAGAGCGACGGGAAGAGCGGCGACGCCAAGGCGGGCGCCTCGCAGAAGCTCGACACCGACAAGCTCAGCGCCAAGGACATCGAGAAGCAGGCCAAGGACGCCCTGGCCTCCGCGACCTCCCTCAAGATGGCCGGCAGCATCGGCACCGACGAGGGCCAGATGGAGATGAACCTGTCGCTGGACAACAAGAGCCAGTGCACCGGCACCATGGCGATGCCGGGCATGGGCAAGTTCGAGATCATCAGCGACGGCAAGACCTCGTACGTCAAGCCGGACACCGCCTTCTGGACCAACATGGGCGGCCCGAACGGCGCCAAGGCCGCCGAGCTGTTCAAGGGCCGCTACCTGACCGGCTTCGAGAGCGACCCGTCGATGGGCTCCCTCACCAGCGTCTGCAACCTCGCCGAGTTCACCAAGAAGATCGGCGCGGAGCAGGGCACCAACGACAAGGTCGAGAAGGGGTCCGCCGGCAACGTCAACGGTGTGAAGACCTTCAGCCTCAAGGCCACCGACTCCAAGGGCGAGGTCACGACCCTCAGCATCGCCACCGAGGGCAAGCCCTACCCGGTGCGGATCGAGAACAGCGGCTCCAAGGACGGCGGCAAGATCGACTTCAGCGAGTTCGACAAGCCGCTGACCGTCCAGGTCCCGTCGGCCGAGAACACGATCGACTTCACCAAGTTCAAGGACCAGCTCAAGAGCGCCTGAGCAGCGGATCCGGACACCCTGCACGGCTGACTCCGTCGGCCGTGCAGGGCGCCGCGAATAATCCGTTGCCCTTCCTCCGGTGGGCTGCCTATGGTGGCAGCACACTGAAAGGAGGTGATCCTGAGTTGAGTTCCATCAGGATGCGTGAGGTGGCTGCTCGCTAGAGCCGCCCCTGCCTGCGCGGGGTGAGGCCCCAGGCCTCCGGCAGGCGAAATCCAAAGCAGTCACCCGGCCCGCGGGCTCACCGGTACATCCCCGGTGCCTCGGCGCCTGGCCAGTGCACGGGCCGGCGTTGAAGGAGCAGCCCGCGGGCCGTCTGCGTTCCCGGGGAGCTTCCGGCACGATTCCGGAGGCTCCCCGTGGCGTGTCCGGGGGCTCTGCTGTTTCCGGGGGCTCCGCCGTTTCCGGGGCGCCGCCGTTTCCCGGGGCTCCGCACGTCGCGACGGGAGTCGCGGGGCCGGGACGTTTCCCCGGTGGGGCCGCGGCGCTAGAGTCGGCGCGGGTTCCGGAGCGGAGCGGCGCGGGCACAGGGGGTAGGCGATGGTGAAGGCGCGGCGGCCGGGCGCCGGGGCGGCACGGCGGACGGCGCAGTGGGGCGCCACCGGGGTGCTGGCCGGGACGGGTCTGGTCGGGCTGCTGCTGTTCGCGCTCGGCCGGGAACACGCCTGGCAGGCGCTCGGGGGCGGGCTGGTGGTGGTCGGGGCCTCGGTGGTCCTGGGCGGCGGGCTGGGCTTCCTGTTCGGAGTGCCCCGGGTGCGCGGCGGCGGCACCGGTGAGCCGCAGGGCTCGTACGCGCCGAACACCAATCTGGAGCAGGTCTCGGACTGGCTGACCAAGGTGCTGCTGGGTGTCGGGCTGACCCAGCTCGGTTCGCTCGGCGAGCGGTTGCACGACCTCGGTACGGCGCTGGCGCCCGCGCTCGGCGGGGGCGCGGACGTGGTGCCGTTCGCGGCGGCGCTGGTGCTGTACTTCCTGGTCTTCGGCTTCCTGGCCGGCTGGTTGGTGACCCGGCTGGCACTGCCGCAGGCGCTGACCGAGACCGACCGGGCGCTGGACCTCTTCCTCGCCGGGCAGGACCGCGACCGGCACGGCGACAAGGTGGGCGCGGACGACCTGCGGGTCCGCGCGATGCAGCAGCTCGGGCTGCTGGGCGGCAGCGCGGAGCGCCCGGCCGCCCTGGTCGGACAGCTGCCGCCCTCCTCCGGTTCACCGGCCGGGCCGGAGGGCGTGGTGGCCGAGGTCCGTTCGACCGCGCGGCGTTCGGCGCTGACGGCCGACCAGGTCCGGGCCCTCTTCGCGGACGGCTCCGAGGGCCGGCGGATCCAGGCTCTCGCACTGATGCAGGGCGACCCGGCGCTGGCGGACCTGCCGAGCGTGCTGGACGCGATCGAGCATCCGCGCTCGGGCTTCGAGCAGTACCACGCGCTGCTGGCCGCCCGGGGACTGCTCTCCCGGCTGCCCGCCGCCGGGGCGCAGCGGCTGCGGGACGCGGTGGCGGCGCAGCTGGTCGACCCGCGGGGCATACCGTACGGGTCGGACCGCAGCTGGCTGGCGGAGAAGATCCTGTCCCGGCTCCAGGCGACGGCCCTGGTGCCGGAGCAGCCGGAGCAGCCGCCGGCCGTACCGGCCCAGCCGGGCGGACCGTCGGCCGTGGAGGACTCCTAGGCGTCCCGGACGTCCCGGACGGTGAAGCGCAGTTCGGGACGGTCCCAGGTGATCCTCCCGCGCGCCGGGAAGGTGCCGACGCGTTCGGCGCCCACCCGCAGGTAGAAGCGCTCGGCGAGCGGGTGGGAGACCACCTTCACGCTCGCGATCCCGGCCCGGCAGGCCTGCTCCAGCATGTGCTCGATCAGTTCGCGGCCGGTGCCGCGCCCCTGGGACTCGTCGGCGACGAACATCAGGTCCAGTTCGGCCGGTTCGCGGATCAGGCCGTAGAAGCCGAGCAGGTGGTCGGTGGCCGGGTCGGCGGCGAGGAACACTTCGTGCCGGGCTACGTAGTCGGGCGTCACCCGGTAGCCGTCGATCATCGCCGCGTACTCGCCGTGGTAGGCGGAGGAGGCCTGGATCAGGTCGGTGAGCCGGTCGGCGTCGGCCTCGTCGGCGCGCCGGATCGTCGTCGTGGTCATGCGGGCAAGTATAGGAGCACAACCAGTAAGTGACTATTACATCATCGGTCGCCGAACCGCCCGGCGGCGGTGGTCGGCGGTCCGCAGCACCAGGACCCTCCGGGCGCGGCCGTCCGCCGGCCCGGGGAGGCGCCGGACCTCGCTGGCTATCCGGCACTCGCCGAGCGCGTACCGCAGCGGGTCGAGGTGGCCGCAGCGGCGGCCCTGCCCGTCGTGCAGCGGATGGACCCGGACCTCGCCGTCCGGGGAGGTGACCCGGACCAGCTCGGTCAGCGCCGCCAACTGGTGCTCGGGACCGAAGAGTTCGGGGTAGGCGAAGAGCAGGTAGCCGCTCAGGGTGAGGGCGAAGGCGCCGTCCGCGAAGGGCAGCCGGGGCAGTGCCGCGGCCACGTACCGCTGCGGGTGGGCGGACGAGTCGGCGGCGAACAACCGACGGGCGCGGTCCCAGCTGCGCAGGTAGCGCTCGGACCGGTACGGGCAGGGCGAGGGGGAGAGCTGCGGGCGGGCGGCCATCGCGGTGGCCATCGCCGCCCGGGCGGCCAGGGCGCGGTCCACGACCGCCGGCAGCGGCAGCGCGTACACCGGGTCGGCGGCGATCACCCGGCAGCCCAGCTCGCGTGCCTCGGCGGCCAGGCCTGCCGCACCGCCGGGGCAGTCCAGCAGCGGCCCGGGCAGGGCGGCGATCCGGGCCCGGGTGAGGCCGAACAGGGCGCAGTACTCGTCCAGCGGGCGGGAGGTGACCAGGACGTCCGGTTGAGCGGGGGGAATGCCGGCGGCGGCCACCCGGCCATCCGAACACGGAGCGGCCCCGTCCGCATCCGGAGGACGTCCGGGACGCGGGCGGGGCCGCCGGGTGAGGCCGGGTGAGGCCGGGGGTCAGCGGCCGAGCAGGCCCCGGGCGGCGGCCCGGTTGACGTTGGTCAGGCCGCGGACCAGCTGCGTGGTGAGGAAGACCAGCAGCAGTCCGATGACCGAGAGCCCGGCGATCTGCCAGGGCGCCTGGACCTCGTACACGTGCTGGATGCCGTCGCTGTCGGAGTAGTCGAACAGCCGGTACCCGTGCCAGGGGGTGTAGGTCGGGAAGACCCAGTGGTAGAGCGGGTAGAGCGCCATCACCCAGCCGAGCAGCAGGAACACCAGCGTCACCGAGAAGCTGAACACCGCCCAGGGGAACATCACCACCTGGTACAGCACGGCCTTCCAGCCGGCCGCGTCCGCCAGCCGCGCGGTGATCGCGCCCCAGTTGCCCGGGCGGACCTGGCGCACCGGCTCCGGGGCGGGGACGTCCAGGGCCAGCATGCCGCGCACCCGGGCCCGCTCCAGCCGGCCGAAGCCGCGGGCGAGGCTGGTCAGGGCGCCCAGCACGGGCAGACCGAGGACGGTCACGAAGGTTCCGAGGCCGAAGCAGAACATGGTGATCGAGACGGAGAACCCGGCGATCGCCACCGGGAGGCCGCTGAGCGCGTAGCCGACCTCGCGGTAGTAGTACGCCGAGAACGGCGCCCGCCACAGGGCCGGCCGCCGCTCGGTCCGGCGGGCCCGGGCGGGGCGCGGGTCGTCACCGTAACCGCCCGGGACGTCCCACTCCCGGTCCTCCATGCTGCGGCTGCTGCTCATGCTCCCGGCCCCCGGCCCCTCGTGCTGTCGATCGTTCGTCCTGCTGACGGTGTCCAGTCTGACGGGCACGCGGGCCGGGCGGGATCCGGAGGCCTGGCGGATCCGGGGTGGGGTTAACCCCCCCTCCGCCGCGATCCCCTCGTTCGGTCCGCTCTCCGCCCGGCCGGCCGTCCGCGGTCCGCCCGCGGCGTTCAGCGGTCCGGGCCCGGCCTGCGGGCGCCCGGGCCCGGCCACTCGTCGGCGAGCAGCGAGTAGAGGAACGAGTCGGACCGGACGCCGTCCTTGAACCCGTCGTGCCGCAGCCGCCCCTCCAGCCGGAATCCCAGCCCGGTGAGCACCTTGACGGAGGCCTCGTTGGCCACCGCGACCCGGGCGGCCAGCCGGTGCAGGTCCAGGACGTCGAAGGCGAGGCCGCAGAGCAGGCCGACGACCTCGCCCGCGTAGCCGCGGCCCCAGGACTCGCGGGCCAGCACGCACCCGAGGTGGGCGGCCCGGTGCCCGTCGAGGGTGAGCGAGGCCTGCCCGATCGGCGTCGCGTCCTGCGGCTCCTCGGCGTCGGCGAGCCTGGTGACGGCGAGCCGGTAGGTGTCCCGTTCCTCGGCCATCGCCTCCTCCAGGTAGAGCTCGACCTGGTCGGCGCAGGCCTCCCGGTCGCTCGGCCCGAAGGGCAGGTGGCGGGTGACCTCCGGGTCGCCGAACAGCGCGTGCAGCGCGTCCACGTCGCCCTCGGTGTGGTGGTACTCGCGGACGGCCAGTCGCGGGCCGGTGAGTCGTACGGGGACCATGGCTGCCGACCCTATCCCCGCCCGGCGGCTACCGTTCGGACTATGAACGACGAAGACCTGCGGCTCGCCCCGCGCACCAAGGCCGCCGACCTGCTCGCCTGGGCGGCCGAGCAGGGCCGCGCGCCGGTGGCCGAGGGGCCGCTGCGCGCGGTGCTGGCGCTGCTGGAGCTGGGCGAGGGCAGGATGCACGACGGCTGGCCCGAACTGACCTCCGACGCGGTGGAGCACCTGCTCTATGAGCGGCTCCACCTGTACGTCCAACCGGCGCCCGAGGAGGACCCGCTCGCCTACGGCGACGCCGTCCGGCTGCTGATCGACCACCAGCGGGCGGCCCGGCGGCTCAACGCCAAGCGCCAGGAGCGGCTGCACGCGGAGGCCGAGTGGCAGGGCGAGGTCGCGGCCGGGCTGCTGCGCCGCGCCGACCTGGTGACCTGGCCCCGGCTGTACGCGCTGCTGCTGCACGCGCACGGGGTGGACGTCACGGACGGGGCGGCGGTGCGGGACTGGCTGGCCGGCTTCGGGGAGCTGGCGCAGGAGGAGCGGCTGGCCGCGTACGAGGCGCTGGTGCCGGCCGGCTGGCTGGACGAGCCGGACGAGCAGGGCTGGGGCCCGGGCCGGGTGCTGTCGGTCGGCATGGCCACGGACGGCGCGCGGCGGCTGCTGGAGCAGGGCCTGATGCGGCGCAGCTACCGCAACCTGGCCGAGCTGACCGCGCAGGGCCGGCCGATGCCGGACGAACTGGCGGGGGACTTCGGGCAGTTCGAGGAGGCGGCGGTCGACGCGGCGCTCGACCTGTTCGGCGGGTGGACGGTGCCGGGGCTGCCGCGGCTGCTGGTGACGGAGTTCCCGGAGCTGGCGCCGGAGCCGGGCCAGGAGGAGATCGAGGCGTACCTGGCGCAGCTGCCCGTCGAGGAGTGAGACGTCGCGCGAAGCCCCCGGCCCGGTGCCGGTGCTCCGGGCCGGGGGCTTCGCGCGGGTGCGTCAGGGGTTGAGGCCGCGCTGCTGGAGCCAGGGCTCCGGGTCGACCGGGGCGCCGCCGCCGGGACGGACCTCCATGTGCAGGTGCGGGCCGGTGACGTTGCCGGTCGCGCCGACCTTGCCGATCTGCTGGCCGGAGGCGACCTTGCCGGAGCCCTTGGTGATCGAGGAGAGGTGGCAGTACCAGATCTCGGTGCCGTCGGGCAGGGTCTCGACGATCCGGTAGCCGTACGAGCCGGCCCAGCCGGCCGAGGTGATGGTGCCCTGGCCGAGCGCGTAGACCGGGGTGCCGGTGTCGGCGGCGAAGTCCAGGCCGGTGTGCAGGTTGGCCCAGTAGCGGGCGCTCTGGCCGTAGTGGGCGGAGAGCCGGTAGTCGTTCACCGGGAGGGTGAGGGCGGCGGCCTTGACCCGCTCGGCCTCCTCGGCGGCGCGCTTGGCCTCGGCCTCCTTGGCGGCGGCCTTGGCCTCCGCCTCCTGCGCGGCCTGGAGCCGGGCGGTCTCCTCGGCGGCGGTGCGCTGGCTGTCGGCCTGGTGCTGGATGCGGGCGGCGAGCGCGAGGCCGGGGTCGGCGGAGAGGGCGACCGGGGTCTCGTCCGGGGCCTCGACGGCGGGGGCGGCGGCCGGGGTCGCCGAGGCGAACCCGGTGGCGCCCAGGGTGGCGGCGACGGCGGTGACGCCGAGCAGCGGGGAGGCTCCGCGGGTCTGACGCGGCATCCGGTGGCGGTTGGTCTCGGCCTCCGGGCCGAAGACCTCCGGGCCGAAGGCCTCGGGGCCGTCCGTGCCGGGGTGGTCGAGGAGCTGGGTACCGGCTGCGAAGCCGGCCGGGTGTGCCGGGGTGTGCGTCGACGCCACGGGAGGCGCGCTCCTTTCCTTCCTTCGCGCCTACCGGGTTAGCTGACGGGTTCGGAGCAGGAAGGTCTCCTACGGCCGGGCCGGAGCCCCGCCGATTCACCCCAAGGAACGTGGTTCCCCGGCTCCCTGACCTGCCCGGAGGCCGGCCGGCGGGATTAGGCGACGGCGCACGGTGCCGTCTGGGTACGGCGTTGACAACCGCGCTGCGTTATCAAACGTTAATCCTAGGACGCTCTGATTCCAAGCCATCCGTTTGGAGCAGCTCGGGGGAAGGTGATCGGACGTCAACGAACGGCCCCTCGTACACGGCCCCATCTGAGTATTCCTACTCATGTGCGGCCCGGCGCGGCCGCCGCATCCTGACGCCATGAGCGCACCGATGCAGGCCCGCACCACGGCCGCGTACTTCGTCCAAGCCGTCCTCTCCTTCTCCCTGTCGGGCATCGCCCTCGCCGCCGGAATCGCCTACCTGCCGGTCGGCGGGTGGACCCGGGCCTTCCTCGGGATCGGCCTCCTCTACACCGTCACCTCCGCGTTCACGCTGGCGAAGGTGATCCGGGACCGGCAGGAGTCCAGCGAGATGATCACCCGGGTCGACCAGGCCCGACTGGAGAAGCTGCTCAGCGAGCACGACCCGTTCAAGGTCGAGGGGGTCTGACCGACCCCTCCCCCTCCTCCCGGCCCGCCGCCCCACCCCGCCGCCCGTCGGTCGCTTGACGGCTAAGGCTATTAGCCTTAGCTTTATGGCTATCGGCAGCACAGCCGACGCCCCGCACCGACGGCCCGAAGGGGACCACCCATGAACGGCACCATCACCCCGAGCACCCAGTACCTGACCGTTCCCGGCGGCCGGATCGCCTTCGACGACACCCGGCAGGGCAACGGCACCCCCGTCGTCCTGCTCCCGGGCATGCTCGACAGCCGGGCCGCGTACCGGCACCTGCGCCCGCTGCTCGTCGCCGCCGGCCACCGGGTCGTCACCATGGACCTGCGGGGCTTCGGCGAGTCCTCCATCACCTGGGACGACTACAGCCCGGCCGCCATCGCCGGCGACGTGCTCGCCCTGCTCGACCACCTCGGCATCGAGCGCGCCGTCCTCGCCGGGAACTCGTACACCGGCGCGACCGTCGTCAAGGCCGCCGGGGACGCGCCCGAGCGGGTCGCCGGGATCGTCCTCCTCGACGCCTTCGTCGAGAACCCGCCGCAGGGCGCCCTGATGCGCGGCGTCATGGGCCTGATGGGCGCCGCCCTCGTCCACTGGCCGGCCTCCTGGGGCTTCTACCTGCGCCGGATGGCCTTCCCGGGCGCCAAGCCCGCCGACTTCGACGCGTACGTGGACGGACTGGTCGCCGCGCTGCGCACCCGGGGACGGAAGACCGCCACCCGCGGGTACGTCCACGGCGACTCGGCACCGGTCGGCTGGACGGCCGCGGTGCGGTGCCCGGCGCTGGTGGTCATGGGCAGCAAGGACCCCGACTTCCCGAAGCCGGAGCTCGTCGCCGACCGGCAGGCCGCCGCACTCGGCGCGCGGAAGGCGATGATCGAGGGGTCCGGGCACTACCCGATGGCCGACAACCCGGCGGCCACCGCGGACGCCCTGCTGCCGTTCCTCGCCGAACTCGGCTGAGCCCCGCCCGTCCCGATCCGCCCGACTCCACCCGTACGGAGAGCCCGAACCCATGCCCCGCGTAGGACTGACCCCCGACCAGGTCGTCGACCACGCCCTCGCCCTCATCGACGAGCAGGGCGCCGAGGCCCTCACCCTGGCCTCCGTCGCCGCCCGGGCCGGGGTCGCCACCCCCTCGCTGTACAAGCACGTCAGCGGCGGCCTCGCCGAACTGCGGCGGCTGATCGCCGTCCGGGTCACCGGGGACCTGGCCGACCGGCTGGCCGAGGCGGCCGTCGGGCGCAGCGGGGACGACGCCGTCGCCGCCGTCCTGCGCGCCTACCACGCGTACGCCACCGAGCACCCGCACCGCTACAACGCCCTCCCCCAGGCCCCGCAGCCCGACGACGACCTGGCCCGCGCGGCCGCCCGGCTCGTCGGGGTGATCATCGCCGTCCTGCGGGAGTACGGCCTCGACGGCTCCGAGGCGATCCACGCCGCCCGCACCGTCCGCTCCCTCGCCCACGGCTTCGCCTCCCTCACCACCGCCGGCGCCTTCCAACTCGCCGAGGACCTCGCCACCACCCACGACCGCCTGATCACCACCCTCACCACCGGCCTGCGCACCTGGCCCGCGTAGGCGGCCGGCCCGCGCCGGGGCGAGAACCCCACGTGCGGAGGCCGGCGGCGCGCGGGCGCCGGTGCCGGTGCGGCGGCTCGGTCTCCATCCGCCGCTCGGGGAAATGGGGTATCAAGGATCAATGCCCCTGGAGCCCGCCGGCAGTCCGCCCACGCGCAGTGCGATGCGCTGCGTGCGCCTGCTGCTCGGCTGCACCAGCGCCGCCGAGCTGCTCGGCACCGTCCTGGCCGAGGGCCCGAGCTGGATCACCGGCGAGGGGTCCGCGCTGTACCTGCTGGACTCCGCCGGGATGCTCCGGCTGACCGCCTCGCACGGGCTGCCGGACTGGGCGCACGAGCGCTACAGCGTGGTCGATCCGGCCGGCGAGCTGCCCGCGGCGATGGCCCTGCGGCTGCGCCGCCCGTACCTGCTCAGCCCCGAGCACACCAGCATCGACTACCCGAACAGGAACGCCGGCATGGGCACCGGGATGGTCGCCGTGATCGCCCTGCCGATGGTCGTGGACGAGCGGCCGATCGGTGTGCTCGCCCTCGCGCTGGCCCACCGGGGCACCGTCCCGCGCCGCGACCTGGACGTCCTGGAGACCGTCGCCGAGGCCTGCGCCCACCGGCTCTCCCACCTGCTGGACCACGCCGACGCCCACCTCCCGTACGGCACCCGGGCGCCGTACGGCGTCCGGTTACCCGAGGGCCCGCAGGCGGCGGACGGCCGCCCCGCCGGGCTGGCCCACCCGTTGCTGTCGCTGGCCGTGCGGGCCGCCGGGTACGGCGCCTTCGAGCGCGACCTGGTCACCGGGGAGAGCTACTGGGACGCCGAGGCGTTCCGGCTGACGGGCCGCCCGGCCGCCCCGGACGGTGCCGCCCCCGAGCTGGACCGGGTGGTCCACCCGGAGGACCTGCCGGACGTGCAGGCCGCGCTCGCCGAGGCACTGGCCACCGGCGGCCGCTACCGGATCGGCTACCGGGTGCTGCGGCCCGGCGGCCGGGTCGCCCGGGTCGAGGAGTCCGGCGAGGTGATGCTGGACGTGCACGGGCGGCCGGTGCGGATCGCCGGGCTGCTGGCCGACGTCGGGCACCGGGAGCAGCCGCCGTCCGAGGAGCGGAACTCCCCGGCCGCCGCCCGGACGGCGCTGCTGCTGACGCTCACCCGGGCGCTGTCCCGGGCGGTGACCGTCCGGGACGTCACCACCGCCGTCACCGACGTCGCCCGCCCGGCCCTCGGCGCCGCCGGCATCGTCCTGGACCTGGTGGACGAGGGCCGGCTGCTGCCCGTCTCGCACACCGTGTACGGGGGCCCGCGCCGCACCGAGCTCACCCGTCTGGCGGACCTGTCCGAGGACGTGATGCAGCGTTCGCTGGCGCGCTCCGCCCCGCTGTTCAGCGAGCCCTCGGCGGCCCGCACCCGGCGCGACCCGCTCACCCCGGCCGCCTGGGCGGTGCTGCCGCTGGTCGCCTCCGGGCAGCAGGTCGGTTCCTGTCTGATCACCTTCGCCGCCGAGCGGGTGTTCAGCCGCGAGGACCGCACCCTGTACTCGGCCTTCGCCGGCATCCTGGCGCAGTCCCTGGAGCGGGCCCGGCTGTACGACACCCACCACCACCGGGCCTCCGAGCTGCAGCGGGCGATGCTCCCGCGGACCCTGCCCCGGCTGTCCGGGATCATCAGCGCCGCCCGCTACCTGCCGAGCACCGAGGGCATGCAGATCGGCGGCGACTGGTACGACCTGCTGCGGCTGCCGGACGGCCGGATCGGGCTGGTGATCGGCGACGTCCAGGGCCACAACGCCGAGGCCACCGCGGTGATGGGCCAGCTGCGCAGCGGGCTGCGGGCGTACGCGACGGACGGGCACGACCCGGCCGCCACCCTGGCCCGCACCAGCCGGCTGCTGGCCGAGCTGGACACCGAGCTGTTCGCGACCTGCCTCTACCTGACCCTGGACCCGGCCGACGGCGTGCTGACCGCGGCCCGGGCCGGGCACCCGGCACCGGTGCGGATCACCGGCGACGCCGCGGCCGTCGAGCTGGACCTGCCGGGCGGGCCGCCGCTGGGCGTGGACCCGGAACAGCCGTACCCGCTGGCAGTGGAGCGGCTGGCGGTCGGCGAGACGCTGCTGGCCTACACCGACGGGCTGGTCGAGGACCGCGAGGAGGACTACGACGAGTCGGTGCAGCGGATGCTCGGCGGGCTCGAACTGTGGGCTCGGCAGACCGGTCCGGGGCGGGTCGGCCCGGCGCCGGCGCTGGAGCGGCTGGCCGATCTGCTCACCCTGAACGTGACCGAGCGGCGGTCCCGGCCGGACGACGTGGCGCTGTTGCTCCTGCACCGGACGGCGCCCCTTCCGTGACGCCCTGCGCACAGGATCCACACATCGCAGGGCGCGATCCGGCCATCAGGCTCGATTCCGACGCTTCCCGAGGGGGCCGGTCGGGCCGATCGGACGTCTCGCCATGCGGAGGGATCGGGGTCGAACGACTGCCGATTGACGCCGGATTGACTCGATATTGACGAGATCCGGTCACTTGGCGAGATCCGTTCACACCTTCGTAGGATCATCACCCTAGAATTCGCGGCGTGACGATGACTCAGTGGTCCGTAACGGCAACCGGCGTGCTCGCCGTCCTCGCCCTCGTGGCCGCCGCGCGGTACCGCGCCGTGTCCGTCACCCAGCGCGGCCGCGCCGAGCGGCTGCGCGGTGAACTCGTCGCCGTCCAGGAACAGCTCGCCGCCGAACTCTCCCGCCGCGGCGCCGAACTCGCCGCCGTCCAGCAGGAGCAGGAGCACACCGCCTCCACCCAGCGGGCCTTCCTCAGCGTCGCCCGCCGGATCCTGGTGATGGCCCACGACCAGCAGGCACTGCTGGACGAGATGGAACGCACCCACGACGACCCGACGCTGCTGGAGGGCCTGCTCAAGGCCGACCACGCGGCCGCCCAACAGGCCCGGCTGGCCCAGACCCTGGCCGTGCTGTGCGGCGCGCGGGCCGGCCGGCACTGGCCGGAACCGGTCGCCCTGGAGGACGTCGTCCGCGGCGCCCAGTCGCGCATCCTGCCGTTCCAGCGCGTGGTGGTGCGCAGCCGGATCGAGACCGCGGTGGTCGGCGCCGCTGCCGAAGCGCTGATCCACGCGATCGCCGAGCTGCTGGACAACGCCACCCGCTACTCCCCACCCAGCACCCAGGTGTTCGTCACCCTGATGCCGGTGCACAACGGCGCCGTCATCGAGATCGACGACGGCGGCGTCGGCATGCCGGAACAGGCCGTCGCCAAGGCCTCCGCCGCGCTGGCCGGCGGCAGCACCCTGGAGGTCTCCCGGCTGGGCGAGGTGCCGCAGCTGGGCCTGGCCGCGGTCGGCCGGCTCGCCGAGCAGTACGGCTTCCGGGTCACGCTCAGCTCGGCGCCCTCCCCGTACGGCGGCGTGCGCGTGGTCCTGCTGCTGCCCAACGCACTGCTCACCGAACCGCTGCCGCCCACCGTCCCCGGCCTCGGGCCGGACGACCAGGCGTTCAACCCCGGCCCCCGACCGGTCTCTCCCGCCGGTCACCCCCTGGTGGAGACCCCGCCGCCCAGCCGGCACGCCGCCACCGGTGACATCCCTCCCCCGCTGCCCCGCCGGAGCCACCGGCGCGGCCGCGCGGGCCGCCCCGCCCAGCACGCCGCTCCCCCACCGCCGCCCGCGCCGCCCTACCGCTCGGCCCGGGACGCGCAGTCGTTCATGGCGATGTTCCAGGCCGGAACCGCCAGCGGCCGTTCCGCCGCCCGGGCCCAGGCCCAGTCCGGCCCTTCCCTGCCCGCTTCCCCCCGACTTCCCCAGCGCTCCGGAGAGTTCCATGACCACCACCCCTGACCTCGGCTGGCTGCTCGCCGACATCATCGCCGTCCCGCAGGTCCAGCATGCCGTCGTCGTCTCCAACGACGGCCTGGAGATCGGCCGCAGCGCGGGCATCGAGCGCGACGACGCCGAACGGCTCGCCGCCGCCTGCTCCGGACTGCAGTCGCTGGCCCGCGGCGTCGCGACGGGCTTCGGCGGACCGGGCAGCGCCACCCGCCAGATCGTCATCGAGTACGGCGGCGGCTACCTCTTCATCGTCGCCGCCGGGGCCGGCGCGCACCTGGCCGTGGTGACCGGCGACGCGGTGGACGCCGGCCTGGTCGCCTACCAGATGCAGGTCCTGGTCGAGCGGATCGGCGCCCACCTCACCAGCCCGCCGCGCTTCGACCACGCGGCGGGGGGCCACCGGTGAGCGGCCCGGTCCGGCCGTACGTCATCACCGGCGGGCGCAGCCGCCCCACCCGGGCCGAGCTGGCCGTGGAGAGCCTGGTCAGCGCGTTACCCGGGCCGCCGGAGCTGCCCGAGGACGCGCTGCTGAACCGCGAGCACCGGCGCATCCTCGACCTCTGTCACAGCCTGCTGTCCATCGCCGAGGTGGCGGCCCACCTGGGGCTGCCGCTCGGCGTCGTCAAGGTGCTGGTCGGGGACCTGTGGGACCTCGGCGCCGTGCAGGTGCTCCCGCCCGTCCCGCAGGCCGAACGCCTGCCCGCAACCCTTCTGGAAGAGGTGCTCGTTGGCCTCCGCCAACTCCGCTGAAGCCGCCCCCGGGGCCACCGGGTCCACCGACGGGCCGCAGTACCTGCCCTCCTCGGTGCAGGGCGCGGTCAAGATCCTGGTCACCGGTCCGTTCGGGGTGGGCAAGACCACCCTGGTCGGCTCGCTGAGCGAGATCACCCCGCTGCGCACCGAGGAGACCATGACCGCCGCCAGCGCCGGCGTGGACGACCTCACCGGGCGCCCCGGCAAGACCACCACCACGGTGGCGCTGGACTTCGGCCGGATCACGCTCAACTCGCGGCTCGCCCTGTACCTGTTCGGCACGCCCGGGCAGCAGCGGTTCTGGCCGCTCTGGGACGACCTGTCGCGCGGTGCGCTCGGCGCCATCGCCATGGTCGACCTGCGCCGCCCGGACGAGAGCTTCGACGTGCTCGGCCGGCTGGAGGAGCAGCGCATCCCGTTCGCGATCGCGGTCAACACCTTCCCGGACACTCCCGGTTACCCGGAGGAGGAGCTGCGGTCGGCGCTGGACCTGCTGCCGGAGGTGCCGATCCTGCACTGCGACGCTCGCGACCGCCGGCAGTCCTACGACCTGCTGATCGACTTCGTCGACCACCTGCACCGCAGCTCGATCCTGGAGCTCCAGGGATGACCGCGCCCGAACCCCCGGGGTGCCCCGTCGCCCACGGCGGCAGCCTGCCCGGCGGGCTGCCCGTGGGCGTGCCGCTGACCCCGCTGTACGGCCCGGCCGTCGCCGAGGACCCGCACGGCCTGTACGCCCGGCTGCGCGAACGCTACGGGCCGGTCGCGCCGATCGAGCTGGAGCCCGGGGTCGAGGCCTGGCTCGTCCTCGGCTACGCCGAGCTGCTCGAACTCACCCGCAACGAGGCGCTGTTCTCCAAGGACTCGCGGCGCTGGCGGGTGCCCGCCGAGGGGCGGCTGGCCGCCGACTCGCGACTCCAGCCGATGACCTCCTGGCGGCCCACCCTGCTCAACCTGGACGGCGCCGAGCACCAGCGGCTGCGCGCCGCCGTCGCCGACACGCTCGCCCAGATCGACCACCGGCAGCTGCGCGGAACCACCGAGGCCGCCGCCAACGGGCTGATCGACAGCTGGGGCCCGGACGGCACCGCCGACCTGGTCGCCCAGTACGCGCGCCGGCTGCCGCTGCTGGTCTTCACCCAGCTGCTCGGCCTGCCCACCGACGCCGGTCCGCACCTCATCCGGCTGATCAACGACATCTCCGACAGCGGCGCCGAATCGGTGCGCGCCAACCAGGAGTTCCACGCGGTCCTGGTCGACCTGGTGCAGCGCCGCCGGGCCGCGCCCAGCGCCGACCTCACCTCCTGGCTGCTGGCCCACCCGGCCGCGCTGACCGACGAGGAGGCGGTGCACCACCTGGTGGTGATGATGGTCGCCGGGAACGAGACCACCATCTGCTGGACCGGCAACACGCTGCGGCTGCTGCTCACCGACCGGCGCTTCCGGGCCACCCTCACCGGCGGGCGGCTGACCGTCTCCGACGCGCTGGAGGAGGTGCTCTGGCGCGACCCGCCGACGCAGAACTTCCCCGGTCGCTGGGCCACGAGCGACACCGTCCTCGGTGGCCAGTACATCAGCCAGGGCGACCTGCTCGTCCTCGGTCTGGCCGCGGCCAACGCCGACCCGGCCGCGCAGGGCGTCTCGGCCGCCGCGCACGGCTCGCTCGGCGGCAACCGGGCGCACCTCGCGTGGGGCGCGGGCCGTCACGTCTGCCCGGCCCAGCACCCGGCCCGGATCATCGTCGAGACCGCCGTCGAGACCCTGCTGCACCGCCTGCCCGACCTCCAACTGGCCGTACCACCCGGCGAGTTGACCTGGCGCCCGTCCCCCTGGTCCCGGGCCCTGACCGCCCTCCCGGTGCTCTACAGCGCCTTCACCCCACCCCGCCCGCCAGCCCCCGAGAGGCCCGCATGGACACCACCGACCCCGGAACCCGCGCCGAGCCCTTCAGACTCGACCCCTTCGGCCGCGACCAGCACGCCGAGAACGCCCGACTCCGCGCGGCCGGTCCCGCGGTCCTGGTGGAACTCCCTGGCGGGGTGGTGGTCTGGGCGGTAACCCACCACGACACCCTCCAGTCGCTGCTGGCCGACCCCCGCGTCGGCAAGGACGCCCGGCTCTGGAACACCTTCCGGGAGGGACGGCTGCCGGAGGGCTGGCCGCTGCTCAACTTCATCGCCGTCCCCGGCATGGTCACCGCCGACGGCGAGGACCACCGGCGGCTGCGCGGGCTGGTCTCGCAGGCCTTCACCCCGCGCCGGATAGCCGACCTGGCCCCCGCCGTCGAGGCCCGGACGATCGCGCTGCTCGACGAGGTCGCGAAGCTGGAGGGCGAGTTCGACCTGCGGCGGCACTTCGCCTACCCGCTGCCGATGCAGGTGATCGGCGAACTGCTCGGCCTCGCGCTGGAGCAGCAGGACGAGCTGCACGAGCTGTCCGACACCATGGTCTCCAGCTCGGCCACCCCGGCGGCGGCCCTGGCCGCGCAGCGGGGCCTGAACGCGCTGCTGGCCTCGGTGGTGGCAGCCAAGCGGGCCGAGCCCGGTGACGACCTGACCACCGACCTGATCGCCGTCCACGAGGCCGGCGACCGGCTCAGCGAGGCCGAGCTGGTCGGCACCCTGCTGCTGATGCTGGTCGCCGGGCACGAGACCACGCTCAACCTGATCACCAACGCCGTCCGCGCCCTGCTCGCGCACCCGGACCAGCTGCGGCTCGTCCTGGACGGGGAGCAGCCGTGGTCCGCGGTGGTCGAGGAGACGCTGCGCTACGACTCGCCGGTCGGGCAGTTCCCGCTGCGCTACGCGAGCGAGGACATCGCGGTCGGCGACGTGGTGATCCGGCGCGGCGAGGCGCTGCTGGCCTCGTACGCGGCGGCCGGGCGGGACGCCGGGCACCACCCGGACGCGGACCGCTTCGACCTCACCCGGCAGCCCGCCAAGCACCTGTCGCTCGGCCACGGCCCGCACTTCTGCCTCGGCTCCGGGCTCGCGCGGCTGGAGGCCGAGACGGCGCTGCGGCACCTGTTCACCCGCTTCCCCGGGCTGGCCCCGGCGAAGGGCCGGACCGACGAACCGATCGCCTCGTTCGTCAGCAACAGCGTGCGCACCCTGTGGGTGACGGTCTGAGCCGGCCGGTTACCTGAGAGCGGTCCGGGTCGTTCGGCAGGGCATGAAGAAACTCGCCACCCTGGCCGCCCTCACCATGGCGGGCCTCGCCCTCGCCGCCCCGGCGGCCTCCGCCACCACCCAGACCGCCTCCTCGCCGGACGTCACCGGCGGGCTCACCGACGGGCTCGAACTCTCCCCCGCCGACCTCGCCCTGAGGACCGTGGGCAAGCTCCCGGTGGTCGGCAAGGCCGCCGACGAGGTCGAGGCGATCGGGACCAACCAGATGAGCCGCCCGGGGCTCAGCGGGCAGATCCTGAACTGACATCACCGGGCCGCGAACGGCCCGTGGGCGGCCGGCCGACCCCCGAACGGTCGGCCGTCCCACGGCGCTCGACCCCCGGCACCCGGCCCGCGGCGGTCAGCCCGCGGACAGCCGGTTGAGCTCCGGGTAGCTCAGCCCCTCGGCGAGCGCGGTGAACGTGCCGCGCCCGTACACCTCCTCGGCGGCCCGGCGGACCGCCGCGTACGCCACCTCGGCCAGGCCTGGGCCCAGGCTGATCCGGGCCACGCCGAGCTCCGCCAGCTCGGCGACCGCCGGGGAGCCGGGGCCGGCCAGCACGTTCAGCGGCGCCGGGACGGCCGCGACCAGGGCGGCGATGGTCTCCGGGTCGGACACCCCGGGGACGAACACCCCGTCCGCCCCCGCCGCGACGTACGCCCGCAACCGGCGGACCGCGTCGTCGAACCGGCCCTCCGGAGCGCCGATCCCGTGCAGGTAGACGTCGGTGCGCGCGTTGACGAAGAGCGGCACGCCGGCCGCGTCCGCCGCGGCCCGGGCGGCCGCGATCCGCTCGGCGGCCTCCTCCGCCGGCCGGCCCTCGTCCTCCAGGTTCACCCCGACGGCGCCGGTGGCGAGCAGCGCGGCGACGGTCTCGCCGACCCCGGCGGCGGTGTCCGCGTAGCCGCCCTCCAGGTCCGCGGTGACCGGCAGGTCGACCGCTCGGACCACCTGGGCGGTCCGGGCCAGCACCTGCTCGCGGTCGGCGCCGCCGCCGTCCGCACTGCCGAGCGACCAGGAGACGCTCGCGCTGGCCGTCGCCACCGCCCGCGCCCCCGCGCCGGCCACCAGCCGGGCGCTCGGCACGTCCCAGGCGTTCGCCAGCACCAGCGGCTCGCCCGGGCGGTGCAGCTCCCGCAGCAGCCGGGCCTTCTCCCGCAGGACGGTCCGCTCGACGGCGCTCACTTGGCCGCCGGGCTCATGCGGGTGGAAATGCTGAGCCGGTTCCAGACGTTGATGGTGGCGATCAGTGCGATCAGCTGGGCCAGCTCGGTCTCGTCGAACTGTGCGGCGGCCTCCGCGTAGACGGCGTCCGGCACATGGCCCTGGGTCACCAGGGTGATCGACTCGGTGAGGGCCAGGGCGGCGCGCTCGCGGGCGGTGAACCACGGGGTATCGCGCCAGGCCGGGAGGGAGAGCAGGCGGTGGTCCTGCTCGCCGACCTTGTTGGCGTCGGTGGAGTGCATGTCGATGCAGAAGGCGCAGCCGTTGATCATCGAGGCGTGCACCTTGACCAGATGGGCGAGCCGCGGGTCGAGGCCCTGCCGGGAGGCCCGGTCCACGGCGATCATCGCCTGGTAGTAGTCGGGGGCCAGCTTGAACATCTGCAGGCGCTGCTCGGGGGCGGGCACCGGGGCCCCGGTCGTCTCGTTCGTCGTCATGAACGCCAGCCTAGGAGCGCGGTGACCTACCGGCCTGGTGCGTTCGGCCATCCGTTCCTTGGGCCACTTCCGGGGCGCGAACGGCCGTGCGAGGATCGCAGGCAGGAGGCCGACGGCAGGACGAGGTCAGGGGGTACGGCCGTGTGCACGGCGTTCGTCAGCATCGAGCCGGGAGCGGCCGTCCCGGTGCTGCTGCTGTCCGTCCGGGACGAGTACCTGGGCCGCGCCTGGCTGCCGCCGGACCACCACTGGCCGGACCGGCCCGAACTGCTCGGCGGACTGGACCTCACGGCCGGCGGCACCTGGCTGGCCGTCGACCCCGGCCGGCGCACCGCCGCCTGCCTGCTGAACGGCTTCGGCCCGCTCGCCCCCGCCGACGCCCGGCTCACCCGCGGCCGGCTGCCGCTCACCGCCGTCCGGGAGGGCGGGATCGGCCACCTCGACCTCACCCCGTACGACCCGTTCCACCTCGTCCTGGTCCGGGCCGACGGCGCCCGGGTGTTCAGCTGGGGCGCCGGACGGCTGGAGGAGCGCGAACTGCCGTCCGGCCTGAGCGTGGTGCTCAACGACGGGCTGGAGGGCCTGGCGGCCGGCCGCACCACCTCCGAGCGGATCCGCGCGCTGATGGCCGCGAGGGCCGCCCACTTCCGGGCCCGCTTCGCCGACGAGCCCCGGCCCGAGCCGACCGCCGAGGGGGCGGCCACGGCGGCCTGGGGCGGATGGCTGCCGATCGTCGCCGGGGACGGGCTGGCGCCGGACGCGGACGCCGCACTGATCCAGCGGCGGGACTTCGGCGACGGGCGGATCTGGGGCTCCTCGTCGGTCTCGCTGCTCGCGCTCGGGCCGGAGCTGCTGCGCTACGACTTCGCGACGGCGCCGGTGGCCGCGGACGGTCCCGGCTGGCGGCGGGTGGCGGCGGGCTGACCGGCACCGCCCCGGCGGCGGAAAGGGACTTGAACCTGACGCTGCGGGAGGCGGCATCGTGGCGCGGGTCGAACCCGAAGGAGAGCCGCTGTGACACGCCCGGACCCCCCGCACCGCCCCCGCCGTCTGCTCGCCGTGCTGACCGTCGCCCTGCCGCTGGTGGGCACGCCGGCCGCGGTGACCGCCGTCGTACTGCTCTGCGACGCGGCGCACCGGGCCGTCCCGTCCGCCACCGTCCTGGCCGCCGTGGCAGCGGCGTTGATCGGGCACCTCGGCCCCGGTGTCCCGCAGCCGTACGGTCGGTGAACTTCTGACGGCGGGGTTGGCGAACGTCTACATGCCCGTAGTAGCTTCGCGAGGGCGCCGGACCCGGCCGGCCACCGACCCCCGAGCGAAGGTGCGCGATGTCGACCCTGACCTACCCGGAAGCGATAGGCGTCGGCCTGCTCCAGGGCGTGACGGAACTCTTCCCGGTCTCCAGCCTCGGCCACAGCATCCTGCTGCCCGCCCTGGTCGGCGGAAGGATCCAGCACGACCTCGACATGACCGCCGAGGGCTCCTCGTACCTCGCCGCCCTGGTCGCCCTGCACCTGGCCACCGCGCTCGCGCTGGTGGTCTACTTCCGCAAGGACTGGGTCCGGGTCATCGACGGGCTGCTCGGCTCGATCCGGCACCGCCGGGTGGAGACCCGCAACGAGAAGCTCGCCTGGCTGCTCATCCTCTCCACCATCCCGGTCGGCGTGGCCGGCCTCGCACTGGAGAAGGCCCTGCGCAACGCACTCGGCAAGCCCGTCCCGGCCGCGGTGTTCCTCGCCCTCAACGGACTCGTGCTGCTCGGCGCCGAGCGGCTCAAGCGCGGCGGCACCGGCCGCCGCCGGGCCGGACACGCCGCCCCCGCCGACGAGCCGGGCGTGGACCCGGCGGTCGCCTCCGACCACCGGCTGACCCGGCTGGGCTACGGGCAGGGCGCCTGGATCGGCGCCGCACAGATCCTCGCCCTGTTCCCGGGCATCAGCCGCTCCGGCGTCACCATGAGCGCCGGCATCCTGCGCGGACTGCACCACGAGGACGCCGCCCGGTTCTCCTTCCTGCTCGCCACCCCGGTCATCCTGGCCGCCTCGGTACTGAAGGTGCCCGAGCTGTTCAAGCCGGAGAACTCCGGCGTGCTCGGCCCGGTCCTCGCCGGCAGCCTCGCCGCCTTCGTGGCCGGCTACGTCTCGGTGCGGTTCCTCACCAAGTACTTCGAGACCCGCAGCCTGACGCCGTTCGCGCTCTACTGCTTCCTGGCCGGCGCCGGCAGCGCGGTCTACCTCTCGCTCTGACCCGTCGGAGCCGCCTCGACCAGGACCCGCGCGAGCTCGGCCGGCCGGGAGAACATCGGCCAGTGCCCGGTGTCCAGCTCCACCAGCCGCCAGTGGCCGTCCGCGACCAGTTCGGCGGCCACCGGCGGCGGCTCCGGCCAGTCCAGCAGACACTTCACGTACACCGCCGGGAGCGCACTCAACGGGCCCTCCAGGAAAGCGGGTTCGGTCAGCGAGGGGCCCGGGTGCGCAGTCGCCCCCGCGGCGATCCGGGTGATCTGCTCGACCGTCAGCCCCTGTTCGGCGAACTCGGCCGGCGGCAGCGGCGGCCACCAGCCCCCGTGCGCGGCGAGGTCCGCCCGCAGCGCGGCCGGCTCCGGCATCTGGTCGGCGAAGGACTCCCCCGCCACCGGCACGTTGGCGTCCACCAGGACCAGCCCGGCCAGCCGGTCGCCGATCCGTTCGGCGGCCTGGCCCACCGGGATGCCCGAGTAGCTGTGCCCGACCAGCACCACCTCGCGCAGGTCCAGCCGCTCCACGCCGGCGACGACGTCCGCCACGTGCGCCTGCTGCCCGGCGGGCGTGCCGCGCTTCTCCGCGAGTCCGGAGAGCGTCAACGGGTACGCCCCGTGCCCGGCCGCTCGCAGCTCCGCCGCGACCTCGTCCCACGCCCAGGCACCGAGCCAGGCCCCCGCCACCAGTACAAAGTTCGCCATGGGCAGCACCGTAGCGCGTCGGGCACTCGGGCGGCCCGGGCGGCGACGGGGAACAACACGTGGAGGAACCGTGGTGGATGCACCGGGCGGGCCGGCCTCCGGCCGACGGGGGAGCAGCGGTCGTCACGGGCGGTCCACGGGGCGCCACACCCGGCCGCGCCAGAATGGGGCCGTGAGCACCTCCTGGACCACCTTCGGCGGCGACCTGCACCTCGACCTCACCGAGCGGCGGGCCGCCGGTGCCGGGCTGCGGGCCGCCCTGGAGGACGCGCTGCGCGAAGCCGTCCAGGACGGGCGGCTCGCCCCCGGCACCCGCCTGCCGTCCTCCCGGGCGCTCGGCGAGGACCTCGGCATCGCCCGCAACACCGTGGTCGAGGCGTACGGCCAGCTCACCGCGGAGGGCTGGCTCAGCTCCCGGCAGGGCTCCGGCACCACCGTCGCCCGGCGGGCAGTGCCGGAGCCGGTCCAGGGCCGGCGGCCGGCCGCCCGGACGGCGCCGCGGCGGCAGACGGCCCGGTACGACCTGATGTCCGGACGGCCCGACGTCTCGCTCTTCCCCCGCACCGCCTGGCTCGCCGCCGCCCGCCGCGCCCTCGCCACCGCGCCGCACGAGGCCCTCGACTACGGCAGCCCGTTCGGCCGGATCGAACTGCGGCAGGCGCTCACCCACTACCTGGCCCGGGTCCGCGGCGTCCGCACCGACCCCGACCACCTGCTCGTCTGCACCGGCGTCACCCAGGGCCTCGGCATGCTCTGCGCCGCCCTGCGGGAACGCGGCGCCCGCACACTGGCGGTCGAGGAGTACGGGCTGCCGCCGCAGCACGCGGTCGCCCGGGCCGCCGGGCTCACCACCGCCCCGGTGCCGCTGGACGCGGACGGCGCCGTGGTCGACCGGCTCGGCACCCGGGCCGACGCCGTCCTGCTCACCCCGGCCCACCAGTTCCCCACCGGCGCCGCGCTGTCCGCCGACCGGCGGGCGGGAGCGGTGCGGTGGGCGCGGGAGCACGACCGGTACGTCATCGAGGACGACTACGACGGCGAGTTCCGCTACGACCGGCAGCCGCTCGGCGCGATGCAGGCGCTGGACCCGGAACGGGTGGTGTACGCCGGAACGGCCGCCAAGAGCCTCGCACCGGGCCTGCGACTGGCCTGGCTGGCCCTGCCGGACGCGCTGGTCGAACCGGTCGCCCGGCTGAAGGTGCTGGCCGACACGATGTCCCCGGTGCTGGACCAGCTGACGCTGGCGGAGCTGATCACCTCCGGCACGTACGACCGCCACGTGCGGCGCTGCCGGCTGCACTACCGGCGCCGCCGCGACCACCTGGTCGCGGCGCTCGCCGAACACGCCCCGCACGTCCGGGTCACCGGCATCGCGGCCGGCCTGCACGCCGTCCTCCAGCTGCCGCCCGGTTCCACCCCCGAACCCGAACTCCTCGCCCGCGCCCAGCGGGCCGGCCTCTCCCTCAACGGCCTCGACTGGCACCGCGCCGCGCCGTCCCCCACCGGCACCGCCCCGCCCGCCCTGGTCATCGGCTACGCCACCCCGCCGGAGCACGCCTTCCCGGCGGCGGTGCAGGCCCTCTGCGAACTGCTGCGCAGGGCGTGACGGACGGGCAGGGAACGGGCGGACCTCCGGGGCGCCGGAGTCGCCGGAGGCGGCGCTCCGGCGGAGGGGGTGCCGGTTCGGGGAGCGGTCCGCCCGCCCCCCTCGGGGGCGGGGGCGGGCGGCCGGTCGGGGGTGTGGACTACTTGTTGCGGCTGCCGAGTTCGAACAGGAGGATGATGAATCCGGCGAAGGCGTGGCAGCCGACGGTGTAGATCACCAGGCGGTGGTAGACGCGCTTGTTGGCCCACTTGCCGGCGTCGATGGTCTTCGGACCGGCGGCGGTGTCGGCCGCGGCGGCCGGGGTGACGGTGGTGGTGGGATCGGCCATGGTGATCTCCTCCGGGGTGTTCTGACGGCAGGTCAGTGAACGGCGGCGGGGCCGCCGCCGAGGCAGAGTTCGCCGCCGGGGCTCTGCAGCAGGGTGTGGACGAAGAGCAGTTCGACGTCGCCGTCCGACTCCGCGGCGATGCAGTGCGGGGTGAGCGAGTCGTAGTGGGCGGAGTCGCCCACCGCGAGGTGGTGGACGCGGTCTCCGAGGGTGACCCGGAGCGCGCCCTTCAGGACGTACAGCCACTCCTCGCCCGGGTGGACCCGGACCACCGCGTCCTGCACGCCCGGCGGGACGTGCACCCGCAGGGCCTGCATGGCGCGGCCGGGGGCGCCGGCCCGGCGGTAGCCCCAGCCACCGGCCCGGCCGGGCTCGATGGCGCCGCCGCGGACGACCGGGTCCGGCTCGGCCAGGGTCTCGCCGAGCAGGCCGGAGACCGAGGTCCCGTACGCGCGGGCGAGGCCGAGCAGGACGGGCAGCGAGGGCTGCCGGCGGCCGGTCTCCAGCCGGGACAGATAAGCTGGGGAGAGCCCGACCCGCCCGGCGGCCACCTCCAGCGTGAGACGGCTGCTGAGCCGGTGCTCACGGAGACGGGCGGCGAGGCCGGCGACCTCCTGGTCGTCGAGCTGTTCGCCTGTGGCGGCGGCACCGGTGGAGCTGCTGGTCATGTGTCCAGTGGACACCCGACGTGCCGCACAGGCAAGGATTTTGCCTCAGAGGCAAATGACCGGAGAACCCGCGCTCACGGCCGCGGAATGTTCCGCAGATTGCTCCGCGCCAGGTCGATCATGTGCCCGACTCCGCCCGCGAGCACCGTCCTGCTCGCCGCCAGCGCGAAGCCCTTCAGCTGGGCGGCGGTGATGCGCGGCGGGATGGACAGCGCGTTGGGGTCGGTGACCACGTCCACCAGCGCCGGGCCCGGCTGTTCCAGCGCCTCCGCCAGCACCTCCCGGACCCGGGCCGGCTCGGTCACCCGCTTGGCCTGGATGCCCATCGCCCGGGCGATCCCGGCGTAGTCCACGTCCCCGTTGTCGATCTCGGACTCCGGGTAGCCGGAGACCAGCATCTCCAGCTTGATCATGCCGAGCGCGCCGTTGTTGAAGACCACCGTCTTCACCGGCAGCCGGTGCTTGGCCACCGTGAGCAGCTCGCCGAGCAGCATGCCGATCCCGCCGTCGCCCGCCATCGCGACCACCTGCCGCCCCGGGCAGGCGAGCTGGGCGCCGATCGCGTGCGGGAGGGCGTTGGCCATCGAGCCGTGCAGGAAGGAGCCGATCACCCGGCGACGGCCGTTGGGCTGGAGGTAGCGGGCGGCCCAGACGTTGTTCATGCCGGTGTCCACGGTGAACACCGCGTTCTCGGCGGCCACCTCGTCCAGCACCGAGGCGACGTACTCGGGGTGGATCGGCAGGTGCTTCTCGATGTCCCGGGTGTACGCGCCGATCACGTCCTCCAGCGCCCGGCAGTGCTTGCGCAGCATCCCGTCCAGGAAGGCCCGGTCGGACTTGGCGTCCAGCAGCGGCAGCACGGCCCGCAGGGTGGCGGCCACGTCGCCGTGGACGGCCAGGTCGAGGGCGGTGCGGCGGCCGAGCCGGGTGGCGTCGTGGTCGACCTGGACGGTGTGCGTCTGCGGCAGGAAGGAGTCGTACGGGAAGTCGGTGCCGAGCAGCAGCACCAGGTCGGCGGAGTGCAGCGCCTCGTGACACGCGCCGTAGCCGAGCAGTCCGCTCATGCCCACGTCGTACGGGTTGTCGAACTGGATCCACTCCTTGCCGCGCAGGGAGTGGCCGATCGGCGCGTTCAGGGCCTGCGCGGCCGCCAGCACCTCGGGGTGCGCCCCGCGCACCCCGGCGCCGCAGAACAGGACCACCTTGCGGGCCGCGTTGAGCAGCCGGGCCAGCTCCTGCACCTGGGACCAGGGCGGCGCGGCGACGGCCTGCTCGGTGAGGAAGTGGCTGGTGCCGGTGGGTGCGGCGGCGGGGAGCGCGGCGACGTCCCCGGGGAAGGCGAGCACCGAGACGCCGTGCGAACCGAGCGCGTGCTGGATGGCGACCCGCAACAGGCGGGGCAGCTGGGCGGGGGTGGAGAGCATCTCGCACCAGTTGCTGCAGTCGGTGAACACCCGCTCGGGGTGGGTCTCCTGGAAGAAGCCGGTGCCGATCTGCCCGGACGGGATGTGCGAGGCGAGCGCGAGCACCGGCAGGCCGCTGCGCTGGGCGTCGTAGAGGCCCTGGATGAGGTGGGTGTTGCCGGGGCCGCAGGAGCCGGCGCAGACCGCGAGCCGCCCGGAGATCTCGGCCTCGGCAGCGGCCGCGAAGGCGCCGGCCTCCTCGTTGCGCACGTGCACCCAGCTGATGCCGTCGGCCCGGCGGATCGCGTCCACGACGGGGTTGAGGCTGTCGCCGACGACGCCGTAGACCCGCTCCACCCCGGCCTGCCGGAGCACCTCCACCATCTGTTCGGCCACGCTCGCCACGGCTGCACTCCTTCGGTTGCCACGGGACACCTGCACCCTCCGTCGGCGGGGTGGCGGGCGCAGCCGGGGTGGGCCGCACGGGTGAAGGGCAGGGCGCGGGGCGGGACCGGGCCGGGGACGGCGGGACGGCGGGAGGGCGGGCGGGCGGGGTGGCGGGGTGGCGGGGTGGCGCGGGGCCCCGGGGGGGGGGGGGCCCCCCCCCCCCCGGGGGGGGCCCCCCCCCCCGCCCCGCCGAACGAGCGCCGAGACCCCACCAGCCCGGCCGCGGGGGGGGGGGGGGGGGGGGGGGGGGGGGGGGGGGGGGGGGGGGGGGGGGGGGGGGGGCGCGCCCCCGGGGGGGGGGGCGCGCGCCTGCCGCCGTGGGCCTACTCCGCCGCCAGGTGGTCCTGCTGGCCGAGCTTGCCCGCCGCGAGGCCGGCCTGGGGCTGGCGGCGGGCGGGTTCGCGGCCCGGGGGCTGGGCGACCCGCTCCTGGGCGGGCGGGGCCGTGGTCGGCACGGTGACCGGGGAGCCGGACTCGACCCGGACCTCCTCGCCGTCGTGCAGCACGACGAGGACCTCGCCGCGGCGCAGCGTGT
The DNA here is from genome assembly GCF_040683915.1 of Kitasatospora sp. NPDC093102. NCBI lineage: Bacteria > Bacillati > Actinomycetota > Actinomycetes > Kitasatosporales > Streptomycetaceae > Kitasatospora > Kitasatospora sp. NPDC093102. Next base: position 46,538 of record NZ_JBFBFA010000010.1, read on the forward strand.
ACGTCGTCCGCTCGTGGGTGATCTCGACGCCGAGCAGGTACCCGCGCACCAGTAGCGAGAAGCTCAGCCGCATCAGCCCGGACGGCAGCCGGGGCCGGAACGAGAGCGTCCCGGTGTGGTCGCGCAGCCCGCCGAAGCCGGCCACCAGGGCGATGCAGGCCCCGGCGAGCGAGGCCATGTGCAGGCCGTCGCGGGTGTTGCCGCCGAGGTCGTGCAGGTCCATCAGCGCCGCCTCCGCCGTGTAGTCGTAGGCGAGGTCGAGCTGGCCGACCTCGGCGGCGATGACCGCCTGGGTGCAGGCGGAGAGCGAGGAGTCCCGTACGGTCAGCCGCTCGTAGTAGGCGAAGTTGCGGGCCTTCTGCTCGTCGGTGAAGGCGTCGCCGCGGACCTGCATGGCGAGCACCAGGTCGGCCTGCTTGACCACCTGCTTGCGGTAGAGGTCGAAGTACGGGTAGTGCAGCAGCAGCGGGTACTTCTCCGGCGGGGTGCGCTCGAAGTCCCAGACCTGGTGGTGGGTGAAGCCGTCGGCCTGCGGGTGGATGCCGCGGTCCTCGTCGTACGGGATGTACATCGCGGCGGCCGCGTCGCGCCAGGCGGCGGTCTCCTCGGTGTCCACGCCGAGCAGCGCGGCCTCGTGCGGGTGGCGGACGGCGGCCTCGGCAGCCGCGAGCAGGTTGCTCTGCGCCATCAGGTTGGTGAAGACGTTGTTGTCCGCGACGGCACTGTACTCGTCGGGGCCGGTGACGCCCTCGATGCGGAACTTCCCGGCCACGTCGTGGTGGCCGAGCGAGCGCCACATCCGGGCGGTCTCGACGAGCAGTTCGAGCCCGTACTCGCGCTCGAACTCCCCGTCCCCGGTGGCCCGGACGTAGCGGGCGACGGCGGCGGCGATGTCGGCGCTGATGTGGAAGGCGGCGGTGCCGGCCGGCCAGTACCCGGAGCACTCCTCACCGCGGATCGTCCGCCACGGGAACACCGCGCCGGACAGGCCGAGTTGGACCGCCCGCTCGCGGGCCAGCGGCAGGGTGGTGTGCCGCCAGCGCAGGGCCTGGTTGACGGCGGAGGGCAGGCAGTAGGTGAGCACCGGCAGGACGAAGGTCTCGGTGTCCCAGAAGCTGTGCCCGTCGTAGCCGGGCCCGGTCAGCCCCTTGGCGGGGATGGCCCGTTCCTCGCTGCGGACGCCGGCCTGCAGGACGTGGAAGACCGCGAACCGGACGGCCTGCTGGAGTTCGACGTCGCCCTCGATCTCGATGTCGCTGGTCTCCCAGAACTCCTGGAGGAAGTCGGCCTGTTCGGCGACCAGCCCGTCCCAGCCGGTGTACCGGGCGGCGGTCAGCGCGGCCTCCACCTGGTCCCGGACGGCGGGCAGCGAGCGGGTGCCGGACCATCCGTAGGCCATGAACTTGGCCAGCCGCAGCCGCTGTCCGGCCTTGAGCACGGTGGTGACGCTGATCCGGCACTGGTCGGCCTCGGACTCGGCGACGGTGTCGGACTTCTCCGGGCCCTCGATGACGTGGTCCATCCCGGCCGCGACCCGGATGCCGCTGTAGCGGGTGCGGTGCACCAGGACGGCCTTGGTGCCGCTGGCGTGGTGCGCCTCGGGGTGCAGCGGCGCCTCCAGCACGGCGGCGGCCCGCGGGTCGCCCTCGGGGCCGCCGGGCAGCTGCTCGTTGGCGACCAGCTCGGACTGGACCACGATCCGCACCGGGCCGTCCACCGCCTCGACGCTGTACTCGACGGCGGCGACGGCGCGCTGGGTGAGCGAGACCAGCCGGGAGGAGCGCACCCTGATCGTCCGTCCGGCCGGAGAGGTCCACTCGGCCTCCCGGTGCAGCACGCCCTCGCGGAAGTCCAACCAGCGCTTGTGGCTGAGGAGTTCGCCGTAGCGCAGGTCGAAGGGCTCGTCGTCCACCAGCAGTCGGATGATTTTGCCGTTGGTCACGTTGATGACGCTCTGGCTCGACTCCGGGTAGCCGTAGCCGCCCTCGCCGTACGGCAGCGGGCGCAGCTCGAAGACGCCGTTGAGGTAGGTGCCGGGCAGGCCGTGCGGCTCCCCCTCGTCCAGGTTGGCGCGCAGGCCGATGTGCCCGTTGGAGAGCGCGAAGACGGATTCGGCGCGGGCCATCGAGGTCAGGTCCAGGCCCTGTTCGGTGATCTGCCAGGGGTCGATCGCGAAGTTGTCCGCGGGACTCATGTGCCCACCACTCCCCCGGCCTCCGGCCGGGAGTACCCCCACCGCCCGGCAGGGGCGTTCGCCCACGCGCACCTCTTGACGATTCTCTCGATGCGCCCGCTCACGCCTTCTCCTCCAGGAGCTCGGAGAGGTCCTGGACGACCACGGTGGCGCCGTCCCGGCGCAGTTCGGCGGCCTGGCCGACGCGGTCCACCCCGACCACCGCGCCGAAGCCGCCGGCCCGGCCGGAGGCGACCCCGGCGAGCGCGTCCTCGAAGACCGCGGCGTGGGCGGGTTCGACGCCGAGGGCGCGGGCGGCGTACAGGTAGGTGTCGGGGGCGGGCTTGCCGGGCAGGCCCTCGGCCTTGGCGACGTTGCCGTCCACGATCACCTCGAACAGTTCCTCGATGCCGGCCGCCCGCAGCACGTCGCGGCAGTTGGCGCTGGAGGAGACCACGGCGCTGGGCAGCCCGGCCGCGCGCAGCCGGTGCACGTAGTCGACCGAGCCCTGGTACGGCTGGACGCCCTGCTCCCGGATCAGCCGCAGCACGGTGTCGTTCTTGGCCCGGCTGATCCCCTGCACGGTACGGGAGTTGGGCGGGTCCTCCGGGGTGCCCTCGGGCAGTTCGATGCCCCGGCTGAGCAGGAACGCGCGGGTGCCGTCCAGGCGCGGGCGGCCGTCCACGTAGGTGTCGTAGTCGGTGACGGCGTCGAAGGGGACGAACTGCCCACCGGTGCGGGCGGCTTCGGCGCGCAGGAAGGTGTCGAAGGTGTCTTTCCAGGCCGCGGCGTGCACTTTCGCGGTCTGGGTGAGCACCCCGTCGAGGTCGAAGAGGAAAGCACGGATGTCGTCCGGTAGCCCCAGCATGGGTGCAGTCTTACCCGGGAACGGGCGGGAAGCCGCCCATTTCCCGGCGGCGCGTCGCGGGAAGGGCGGCTTCCGGTTGCCCGGCACTGCCGGGACGGCGTTACGGCGAGTCGGGCATCTGTGCCTCGGGCGCCTCGATGACCGCGAAGGCCGCGCCCTGCGGGTCCTGGACCACCGCCATCCGGCCGGACTGCATGTCGAACGCCGGCTGGATCACCGAGCCGCCGGCCTTGACCAGGGCGTCCACCGTGGAGTCGGTGCTGTCCACCGAGAAGTAGGTCATCCAGTGCGAGGGCGTGCCGGGCGCCAGGTAGCCGGGGATCGCCTGCATGCCGCCCACCGTACGGTCGCCGACGTTGAGCGAGAAGTAGCCGTCCATGCCCTGGATGGTGGCCGGGCGCAGTCCGAGGGCCGGCTGGTAGAAGCGGCCGGCCGCGCCGGTGTCGGCGGTGTTGAGCTCGTTCCAGACCAGCGCGCCGGGCTCGTTGACCACGCCCGCGCCGATGAAGTCCATCGCCTGCCAGACCCCGAACACCGCGCCGGTCGGATCGGCGGCGACCAGCATCCGGCCGATCGTGCCGATGTCCATCGGGTCGTACAGGAGGGTGCCGCCGGCCGCGGCGATGGATGCCCGGGCCGCGTCGACGTCGTCCGAGGCGAGGTAGGTGGTCCAGGCGACGGGCGGCGTCGGCTGCCCCTCGGGCGCCGCCTGCGCCATGATCCCGGCGACCGGGCGGCCGTTGAGCAGGCACACGGCGTAGCCGCCGAACTCGGCCGGGCCGACCTTGCCCTGCCAGCCGAACAGGTCGCGGTAGAAGTCGAGCGCGGCCTGCTGGTCGCTCGCCATCAGGTCGACCCAGCACGGGGTGCCGGGCATGTACGGATCGGTGACTACGGGCATTGCTGGGCCTCCCGGAGGCGGTGGTGGCCGGCTGTGGTGGTCGGAGCGGTCGGGCCGTCGGGCGGGTCGGGCCGTGTGGGGTCCGGCCCGGCCGGGACGACGGCGGTACACCGCCACCATCGGCCCGCCGCCGCGATCCCGCCACCGGACGGCGCCCTGGCGGGCGACCGGCGGCCGGGCCGTCACGGGGCGCCCACGGGGTGTTCACGGGGCGTCGTGGCGGTGCGCGGTGACGAAGTACGGCTGCACCTTGCCGCTCTGCGCGTAGTCCTTGAGCCGGACCAGCAGTTCGGCCCAGGTGCCGGCCACCGCGGGGACGCCCTCCTCGCTGCCCGGCTGCCAGCCGCCGTGGCGGAACAGCAGCCGGGTGCGCTCGGGCTGGCCGGACCCGCCGGGCTGGTCGGCTGTGGCGGGTTGGTCGGCCAGCTCCCAGCTGATCCAGGTGCCGGCCCAGTGCGGCGGGAAGGAGCCGGCATTGGTCCACACCACCCGGTCCCGGTCGGCCCGCTCCACCCGCAACCGGAACGGCTCGGGGACGTCGGGGAAGTCGAACAGCAGCACGTCGCCGTCCCGGTCCACACCGGTGGTCCACCAGGCGGTCAGCCCGTCGTGCGTGGTGAGCGCGGCGAGCACCACGGCCCGGGGTGCGGCGATGTCGAGCTGGAGGGCGATCTCGGGCATTGGGGTCCGCCTTTCGCGGTGACCGCTGGGTCCCTGCCCGGAGGCGTTCGGGCCCCGGGGCGTACGGGCCCCAGGCCCACCATGGCACGACCCCCGGACCCGCGCGCCCCGGAGGGCGCCGGCCCGGGGGTCGTCCCCGTGCTCCCGTGTTCCGCCGGGTGCGGTCAGCCGCCGCTGCCGTACGTGGTGTTGGCGCAGATGTCGTCGTCCGCCGAGCGGGCCTCGTTGGTGACGGTGGTGGGCAGCGGCTGCGGAGGCGTCGGGACGCCCGGGGTGGCGGCCGTCGCGCCGCCGGCCGGGGCGCCGGAGGCCATCCCCATCGCGGCCGCGAAATCCTGGCCGGTGATCACCGAGATGCCCCGGGTACTGCTGGGCTCCAGGCCGGCGCCCGGGAACAGCGCGGCGACCTTCTCGGCGTTCGCCTTCTGCCCGGAGCCGTACTCGATCGTGGTGGTCTTGTACTTGGTGCTCGCCGCCTGGCCCGCCGTGCTGGCGATGAACTTGGCGCCCTTCAGCTGCTCGGTCGCCTTGCCGGCCAGGCCGTTGACGAGCGTTCCGTTGTAGACCGCCACCCTGATCGCGGAGTTGGCGGTGTCCGCGGCCGGGGCGGCCGGGGTGGTGGGCGCGGGCGGCTGCGGAGCCGGGGTGGTGCCGTCGGCCGGGGCGTCCGGCTGCTGGCCGGTGGCGTTCTGGCCGTCGATGGTCTGGTCGGCCCTGAGGGTCTCCCAGAGCTTGTTGGTGTCCGGCTGGATCAGGTCGATGTCGGCGTCCTGGGTGCGGAAGCGCCAGGGCGTCGTCACGAACTTGAGGTCGTGCATGTCGATGTTCTTGAGTGACAGACCGAAGGAGAGCAGCTTGTCGGCCGAGTCCAGGCCGGGATCGACGACCAGGGACTTGGTCGCGGCGTCGGCCAGCGGCAGGAGGGTGGTGGGGCTCATCCCCTCCTTCTTGATCTTGCTGGCGAGCGAGCCGAGGAAGGCCTGCTGACGCTTCATCCGGCCGATGTCCGAGCCGTCGCCGATGCCGTGCCGCAGCCGGACGTAGTCGAGCGCCTTCTGGCCTTCCACCTTCTGCTTGCCCTGTGGAAGGACGAGGTCGCCCTTCTTCTTCAGGTTGGGGTTGATGTCGCCCTCGTAGATCGGCTTCGGCAGGCAGATGTCCACGCCGTCCACGGCCTGGGTCATCGCGGCGAAGCCGTTGAAGTCGACCACGAGGGTGTGGTCGACCCGGATGCCGGTCAGCTTCTCCACGGTGTTCTGCGCACAGGCCGGGTTGCCGTCGTCGGTGCCACCGGTGGCGAAGGCCTCGTTGAAGCGGGCGTTGGCCCGCTCCTTGGTCCACTTGCCGTTGGGGAGTTTGCAGGACGGGAGCGTGACCAGGGCGTTGCGCGGTATCGAGATGCCCACGGCGTGCTTGTGGTCGGCGTAGACGTGCAGCAGGATCGTGGTGTCCGAGCGGGCGCCGCCGTCCTCACCGCCGCCGAGGTCCGAGTTGTTCTTGCCCCGGCTGTCCGAACCGATCAGCAGGACGTTGACCGGTTTGTTGCCGTCCGCGTCGGCCTTGGCCTCCGGGGGGCGGTTGCGGGCTATCGCGTCGGCGTCGAAGGACTTGATGTTGGCGTTCAGCTTGAGGTAGATCGCACCGCCGATACCGGCCACGACGACCAGCACGCCCGCCGTCGACCAGGCGACGATCTTCTTCACGTTCTTCTTGGGCTTGGCGCTCTTGCGCGCCGCAGCCCGGCCACCGCCCGCCGCCTCCGCCTTGCCGCCGCCACGTCCGCCCTTGCCCTGGGCAGCGCGGCGGGCGTCCGCCCGGCCACCGGCACGCGGGGAGGGCACGGAGCCCGCGGCGCCTTCCGTCGCGGGCACGCCTTCGCCCCGAGCAGGGCTCTCGCCCCTCCGACCTGACATGCGCGTACCTTTCACCGACGGAAGCGACGCCCCTGACGATCCGGCGCACCGCACACAGAGAGACGGTCCGGACCGTTCCCAGGTTGCACATACGACCGTCGCCACTATCCGACGATCGTGGCTTCCGATCATATTTAGGCCCGACACGATCACGGACCTCCGGGCCACGGACAACCCTGTCGATCGGCGGGCAACATCACGACAGAGCAGTCGAAAACGCCCGATTCCGACGTGACCCATGCCACTTCACGGTTCCTGCACCAGCGTCGGATTCCGGCCACCGGAGCGGCCCGTGGAGGGTGTCGCGGAGTCGGAACCGGCCGCGGCGGCCGGTCCATCGGGTCGGCGGTCATCGGGCGCACGGTGCGTGGAAGTGAGGGGACGGAAGAGGCCGGCCGGTCCGAGAACGGCTCGCCGCTGTTGCCCGCCCGGCTGCGGATCCACGCGCCGTTCGCGTCGACCGGCTTCGAGACGTCGTCGTTCGTCAGCGACGTGGCGGGCTGGTGGTGGCCGAGGGCCGGCATGCGCGAACCGAGCCCTGCCCAAGTCCCCTTGTTCTGGCGGCGAATGGACGAGACCGCCGCACCCGAGCCGGTGCGGCGGTCTCCCGTGGGCCTCGTGGCGCCTCCGGCGGTCAGGCCCCCTGCGGCGGCACAGCGGCGATGAACGGGCGGTCCTTCCCGATCAGGCCGACTGCCCCTCGGGGCTGGAGGCTGTGATGTGGTCGGCGCTGGAGGTCACCGCGACACCTGCCGGCACGCCGTACACCCGGGCGCCACGCGCGCCGGCGAACTCCTCCCGTTCCAGCACCAGGATGCCCGCGCCCTCGCCCGTCACGACACCGCTGCGGTCCACGTCGAAGGGCCGGGACACCGCCTCAGGATCGCCCGACCGGGTCGACAGCGCCTTCATCCGGGCGAACGCCGCGACCGTGAACTGGTGGAGGCAGGCTTCGGCGCCACCGGCCACCACCACGTCCGCCTGGCCCGCCCTGATCAGCTCCAGGCCCATCGCGATCGCCTCCGCGCCCGAGGCGCACGCGCTCACCGGGGTCCGATCCGAGGGCGGCGGGATCGAACCGGTCCAGCAGCAGTCGGACGTGCGGGAGCTTGCCGGGAAGCATGCTGACCCCTTCGTCGGTGATCAGCCGCACGGTCCGCTCGCACATCACTCACACCGCTCGGCTCCGGCCGGGTGGCTGAACCACGCCGCACTGTCCGGGCGGGGCACGAAACTCCTGCGGCTGAGTGACAAGGGTGCGGCTCCCCGAGGATGTTCACGATGTGATGAGCCGACTCCTCTTAACTTCTTCTGGCACTCGGCTGTGTCGCGCAGCAGGCGGTTGCCTGCGTCCGCCGCCCATGGAGGTCACTGGATGAATCTTCGACCCTGGGTTGCAGCGTCGCTGGCAGGCGCGGCTATCGCCCTCACGCCTCCGTCTGCGGGCGTCGCTGCGCAGGCGTCCACACGGCACGCGTCCGGTTCCCCGTGGCTCCGGGAAGGGGACGGGGACGGGGACGGGGACGGGGACAGGGACCGTGATCGCCACAATCCCTGGCGCCGCTGCCACAGTCCCCGCCGCGTCGTGCTCATCGACGAAAACCTCAGGGCGATTCTGATCAACGGCCGGCACGGGCCGGAGGCTCTCGTTCTCCAGAGGGACCCGCCGGACCAGTCCGCGCCACCGGAAGCGCCATGGCCCGGCTTCACTGTTGCAACGTATTTGGACGTGAATTATCCCACCAACACCAGCGGCCTGTATCAGTTTCAGATTCGTGACTTTTTCAGGGAGCACCCGGTGTTCGTGGTGAAGGCCTTCGGCCGCCACGAGCGGGACTTCCGCTTCGCAGCCGCCCACTGCATCGACGACTACGACGACGACCACCACGACGGCGGTGACCGCGGTGACCACGCCCGTCCGCACGACGGTGAAGCTGCCGAGGGGGGTGGCTCGTCCGGCACCCCGCCGCCCCAGGAGTCCGGCGCCCCGTCGCCCCAGGAAGGCGACCACCATCCAAGCGGCCTGCCCGCACCGGAGACTCCCGCCTCCGGGGGCACCGACCTCCCTCTTCCGTCTGACGGTGCGGCTGCCGGCAGGAGCGCCGGTCGTCCGAGCGCGAAGCGCGTCGGGATCGCGGCCGGCGGCTTGCTGATGGTTCTGGGAGTGCCGGGTACGGCCTGGCTTCACCGACGTCGTCGGCAGCGTGCCACCCGACCGGAACAGGAGCCGGCGACATCTTCGGCATCTGACGCCACATCACATCAGGAGCCTGACGCGCCGCCCACCGAGCCGCGCCGATAGCGGACGGCAGGCCTCCCGGGGGCGAGAACGTTGCCCCCCGGCGGAACCGGTCAGGAGGAACTGCTGCTTTCGGTGGAGTCCGACGTGGCCGAGGAGCTCGGGCGGAGGTCGTGGGGGCAGATCCGGCCAGGGTTCTTGATCCCGAAGCTCAGGCCCCACTCCCTGTCACAGCCGCCCCAGTAGATGTCCACCCAGCCGCAGTAGGGGCCGCCGTAGCTGTGACAGGGGCGCACTGATTCCTGCGAGCCCGGATTCGTGGACAGTGGCCAGGACGATTCGGCCCTGCTCTGCGAGGTACCGGAGGAGCTGACCATGCGGACCCGCGTGGCATCGGAACCGTGGGACATCCGGTCCATGAGGAAGAGGGGCAGGCCGAAGGCCGAGGCGGAAGTCGCCACCGTTGCGGCGACAAGAGCGCAGCGGGTCAGGCGCATGACTGTTCCTCCTGGCTTCGTGGTCCGTGGCAGGTGTGGACGAACTCCGTGCACGAGCGCCGCCGCTGTGAGCGCCGGAGTTGAACGTATGGTCTGGAAAACTCCCCGGCAGTCGGCAAACCGCCGATCAGGCGGCCTCGCTCCGGTTCTTCACTCGAAGGGTCTCGCCCCTCGGGACGCCGCGGCGCTCCACGATCACGCCCACGTCCGACACGTGCACCAGCCTCCTCCCGGAGATCGACCGGGAGGCGTCCGGGGCCGCGGCACGGCTGGTTCTCCGGGCCCGTGAGGCGGCGGTCGGCGAAACCGTCGGGATCACTTCGGGCTCACCCGCGCCCGGGAAAGCGACGGCGCCCCGACCGGCAAAGCCGAGTCAGGGCGCTGAGTCGCAGGTCAGCGGGGGTAAGACCGCCTCCGGGAGGAGTGGGCCACCAGGGGCTCGAACCCTGAACCTACGGATTAAAAGTCCGCAGCTCTGCCAATTGAGCTAGTGGCCCGCGGCCCTTGCTCCCGAGATGCCGGGCGGAAGGACCACCGCGATCCTACCCGGTGGGGCCCAGGGCTCCGCCAGTGGATTGCACAGGCGTACCGGGCGTGTGGAGCGGGCCTTGAGGCGGGGTGTAGTGGGCGGCGCGAACGCGGCGGAGCCAGGCCTCGACGGGGCGCGGGTCGGGGGCTACGGGCAGGACGCCGGGGCCGGTGAGGCGGTCGGCGGCGTCGGCGAGCAGGCCCTCCGCGAGGGCGGGGCGGTCGGCGATGCGTTCGCCGAGTTCGCGGATGCGTTCGGGGTCGGGCAGCCGGATCAGGTTGCGGCCGGTCTCGTGCAGGCGGACGGCCTGCTCGACCAGCCGGACCAGGTGCCGGGCGTGCTTGGCAGCCCGGCGGCGGGTGGCCGGGTCGGTGGTGTCGCGGGTCAGCAGCTTGCGGAACTGCTGGTCGGCGTAGCCGAGGTAAGCCTTCCGGACGGCCGACGCGCTGAGGAAGGCCGCCCGCAGGCCGACCAGTTCGTCGCCGAGCGGGGTGCGGACCTCGTACAGCTCGTCCGGCAGCCAGACCAGTTCGGAGGCGGTCGGGTTGCAGCTCAGCGCCAGCCTGCACCACTTGGCGGCCTCGTGCAGGGTGAGGTCGGGCGCGGTGCTGACGTGGGACTCGGCCGGGCGGTGCAGGCCGTGCAACTCCTCGGTGGGGGTGGCGAACAGGCCCAGCCGGTCGAGGTCGGAGCCGGCGTGGGCGAAGCCGTACGCGGTGGAGCCGACGATGCCCGAGAGCAGGACCGTGCCGGGAACGGACAGAACGGAAGCTACGGCGGGAACGGCGGGAACCGTGGACATCGGCGGACTCCTCTCGTACGGACGGGCGGGCACCGCATCCTCGTCCGGGCATCCTCGCCGGAGCGGGCCGCGCCGGGCGAGCGAATTCCGGTCCGGGGCCGGCCCGGCCGCCGGTACCTGGGTCCATGGAGCACGGCCCTGATCGCGGCCCTGCGGGCGGCCGCCGCGGGTGTCGCCGGCCGGACCGCCGGGTAGCGTACCGGGCATGTCGACCACCCCCACCGACGAGGTCCTGATCGTCACCGGCGCCGGGCGCGGCATCGGTGCCGCCACCGCCCTGCTGGCCGCCCGCCGCGGCTACCGGGTCTGCGTCAACTACCGTACGGACGAAGCCTCGGCGTCCTGTGTCGTGGACGCGATCCGGGCCGGGGGCGGCACCGCACTCGCGGTCCGCGCCGACGTCAGCCGCAGCGCCGAGGTGGAACGGCTGTTCAGCACCGTGGACGACGAACTCGGTCCGCTCACCGGGCTGGTGAACAACGCCGGCACGCTGGAGAAGCAGTGCCGGCTGGAGGAGATCGACGAGGACCGGCTGAACCGGATCTGGGCCGCCAACATCACCGGCCCGTTCCTGTGCGCGGCCCAGGCCGTCCGCCGGATGTCCACCCGGCACGGCGGGCGCGGCGGCGCCATCGTCAACGTCGGCTCGGCCGCCTCCCGGATCGGCTCGCCGAACGAGTACGTCGACTACGCGGCCGCCAAGGGCGCCGTCGACTCGATGACCCGCGGCCTCGCCCTGGAGGTCGCCGCCGAGGGCATCCGGGTCAACGCGGTGCGGCCGGGGCTGATCCACACCGGCATCCACGCGCTCGGCGGGGAGCCCGGCCGGGTCGACCGGGTCGCGCCCGGCCTGCCGATGGGCCGCGGCGGGCAGCCGGAGGAGGTCGCCGAGGCGATCCTCTTCCTGCTCTCCCCGGCGGCCTCGTACACCACGGGGGCGTTCCTGGAGGTCTCGGGCGGGCGCTGAGCAGCCGGTTCCGCCCCGGCGGGGGCGGGTTCCGGACGGTGTCGCCCCGGCGGGGGCGGGTTCCCGACGGTGTCGCCCCGGCGGGGGCGGGTTCCGGACGGTGTCGTCCGGCCGGGCGGCCTGCGTCGCATTTTTCCTTCCGCCCGCCCGCCACCGCCCGTACGGTGGTGGCCATGACCGACGCCTTCATCGACATCCCCGGTGTGCGCAACTTCCGTGACGCGGGCGGGATCGGCGCCCTCCGCCGGGGCGTGCTGTACCGCTCCGGGTCCTTCCACACCCTCACCGAGGAGGGCGCCCGTCGGCTCAAGTCCCTCGGTCTGCGGACGGTGATCGACCTGCGCAGCGAGTTCGAGCTGGACGTCTGGCCGGACCAGCGGTACGACCTCGACCACGAGACCCTCGGTCTGCCGACCCTGCCCCCGCACGCCAAGGACAGCGACCGGCCGTGGCCCGAGGACCAGGCCGCCCTCTACCCCTTCATGGCCTCGACGGCCGGCCCCTCGCTCGCCGCCGTCGTGCGCCGCCTCGCCGCACCGGAGTCGCTGGCCGCCGTCGTCCACTGCGCCGTCGGCAAGGACCGCACCGGGCTCACCATCGCCGTCCTCCAGTCCCTGCTGGGCGCCTCCGAAGCCGAGATCACCGCCGACTTCCTGCTCTCCAACATCGGCCTCGGCCTCGACAAGGGCCCCACCCCGTACGTCGACGAGACCGGCACCGAGCGCCTCTCCCGTCCGGTCGACGCCGAACTCCTCGTCTCCTCCCTGGCCTGGATCCACGACCGCCACGGCACGATCCCCGGCTACCTCCACCACCACGGCGCGACGGAGGCCGAGGTCGACGCCGTCCGCGCCAACCTCGCGGACTGACGGGACCTCAGCCCGCCTTGCGCTCGAAGCGCCACCACTGGGTCGGGGCGTCGACGTCCTCGTGCTGGTGGACGTCGGCCTCCGGGGTGTCGCCCGCCGTCAGGGGCTTGCCGCTGATGAAGCTGGTGACCGTGTAGGTGCCCGGGGCGTCGACGTGGGCCTCCAGCAGCCACTCCTGGGCGCCGAAGGCGTTGGCCGACCACTGCTGGATCCGGACGCCGTCGTCCGTCGAGGCGCCGGTGACGTCCAGGCGCTTGCCGCTGCCGGCGTTCTCGATGTGGAACAGCGCACCGCCCGGGTGGACGGCGGTGAGGCGCCAGAGCTGGGCATCGCTGCCGTCGTCCGTGCCGAGGACGATCCGGGCACCGCTGCGCCGGGAGGCGTCGGCGACCTGCAGCAGCAGGCCGCTGCCGACGTTGCGGAGGAGGTAGCTGCCGTCGGTGATCGCGGAGTTGGTCACGGCCGAAGTCTGCCACCGGGCACCGACAGGGCCCGTCCCCGGGCCCCGCCGCCGACGCCCACGCCCACGCGTACGCCGCCTCCACCGGGCCGCCCCCGGCCGGGAAACGGAGGCGTTTCCACCGGACCGGCTCCGCCCCCTATGCTGCGGCGAATGTCCACCGAGCAGATACCGTCGCACCGTCAACAGCCCACGTTCTCCGCGGCCGTGGCCGCCCTGGAGGCCGTGGTCACGGCCGGGGACGACGAGCGGTTCGGGCCCGCCCTCGGACTGGTCGGCGGGCTGTTCGGTGCGGCGGACCCGGCCGAGCGGGTGGCGGCCGGTCCCCGGCTGGCCGCGCTGCTGCCGGACGCCCCGCCCTTCCCCCGCGCGCACCTGGCCATGGTGGTGGGCGCCTGCGTGGAGCACGGCGCCGACCCGGTCGCCTGCTCCGGCCCGGTGCTGGCGGGCCTGCGCGGGGCGCTGACCGGCGCGCAGTTGCTGGTGCGGCGCTGGGTCTCCACCGGCGGCGGCCCGCTGCCCAGCGCGGAGGAGGACGATCCCGCCGAGGCGCACGAGCGGATCGCCGACCCGGCGCACCTGGACGAGTGGCACGCCCACCTCGCCGTGGTCGCCTGGTGGACGCTGCACCTGTGGCAGCAGGCGGCCTGGGCGGTCTACGCGCACGCGGAGGTCCGGGCCGAGGCCCGCGCCTCGGGCGTGACCGAGGTGATCCTGGAGCTGTTCGACCGCTACCAGGGCGAGCAGCACGACTTCAAGGGCCTGGCCCACCTGGCGCTGATGCTGGACGACGAGCCGCTGCTGGTGCTCGACCGCCCCACCGGCACCGGCTACCTGCTGCGGATGAACGGCCTGAGCGACACCTTCCAGCTGCACACCCTGCTCGCCGACGTGCTGATCGGCGGCGGCCACCTGCCCGGTGCCCCGCAGGACCGGGAGGTGGTGGCGCTGGCCCGGACGGCGTTCCTGGACGGCCGCCGGGTGATCGCCACCGGCGCCTTCAACCTGGTCGCTCCGGACGGCTCCTGGATCTGGAACGAGGGGACGCCGAGCGACGTCCCGGTGGTGGACGGCGTGCGCACCCTGGTGCTGGAGCCGCTGCCGTACGAGCGGAGCTGGTCGGCCGGGCGGTTCATCCAGGAGGTCCCGGGCGACCTGCGGCTGGAGCGGGTGCTCGACCCGGCGGAGGCCGCCCGCCGGCTGGCCGCGACGGTACCGGGGCAGACGCCCGCCGAGGCGTTCCGGTAGAGGCCCCGGCGGCCCCGTCCGTTCGCCGGGTTATGGTCGGAAACGGACACAGCCCCGAGGAGTGGAGTCGACGATGGCGAAGGTCCCGAACGTGCTCGCGGCCGCCGCGCCCGCCGCGCTGACCGCGGCGAGCGGTCTGGTCGGCGGTTACGGCGTCGCCCGCTGGAGCGGCCGGCGCGAACTGGGCGGCGCGGTGCTGGCGGCAGCCGGCGCCGGGGCGGCCGTGCAGTGGCGCCGGAGCTCGGGCACGGGCACCGCGGCGGCACTGACCGGCCTGTACGTCGCCGCGTTCGGCGGCTCGCACCCGCTGGCGAAGCGGATCGGCGCGTGGCCGTCCGTCCTCGCCGTGACCGGCGTGGTCGCGGCGGCCTCCACGGCCGCGACGGCGCTCTCCGCCCGCAGGAAGTAACCGGCTGCCGGGCGACAGGAGCAGCCGGCTAGCGGACCGCCGCACCGAACCGGGCCTCGAAGGCGGCCCGGTTCGCCGAGACGGGCGAACGGTCCCAGACTGCGAACACCACCCGCTCGAAGGCCGCCCCGTACCGGGCCAGTGCCCCTTCGAAGGCCTCGGCGACCTGCGCCGGGTCGTTGCGGAACACCCCGCAGCCCCAGGCGCCGAGCACCAGCGTGCGCACCTCGTGCCGGGCCGCCGCCGCGAGCACCCGCACGGCCCGCTCGGCGAGCACGCCCCGGACGTCCGTACCGGGCGAACGCCGTTCCAGCTGACCGGCGTTGGGCGCGGGCGAGGTCAGGAAGGTGACCGGGTACGGCTGCGCCAGCAGCTCGCCGCGCCCGTCCCGGATCACCGGCACCACCGGGGAGACGATCACCCGGTGGCTGTACCGGAGGTCGGTGGAGGCCCGGTGCGCCTCGTAGTAGTCCGGCGCCTCCAGCAGACAGCTGTACAGCAGCGCGCTGCGGCACAGGTCCTCCTCCTGGGCGCGGGCGCCGCGCAGGTAGCCGCCGCCGGGGTTGCGCGCGGAGGCGAAGTTCAGCACCCCGACCGGCCCCGCCCCGGCCTCGACCAGTCGGCGGGCGGCCTGGATGCTTCCCTCGGCCGTCACCTCGATCCGCCCCTCCGCCGGCCCCGGCCCGCGGTCGCCCGCGGCCAGCAGCGCGTCCAGCCCCTCCGGCGCATACGACACCGTGCCGGCCTTCGCCGCCGTCAACTCCTCCCCCACCCACACGAGTTCGCCCCCGGTCGTCCGGTAGCTCCCCCGCTCGGCGATCTCCTCGTTCACCCGTGCCACGTCGTGCAGTCTGCTGCTCATGGCCGCGACGCTACGGGACTACCGCACCCGCGCGCCACAGGTTATTCTCACTCCCAGAACAACGCCTCAGGGGGGCACCGCCAGGTGTCGGGGGGTGTCGGGGGAACGCGAAGGGCCCGCTCCGGGGGACGGAGCGGGCCCTTCGTACGTTCAGCCGGGACGGCGGTCGACTACCGCCCGTACGGCGTCAGTTCTTCCAGCGCGGCTTGCGGTCGTCGCGGTCGAAGCCACCGGAGCGGCGGTCGTCGCGGTCGCGGCCGCCAGCGAAGCCGCCACGGTCACGGTTGAAACCACCGCGGTCGGACTGCGGACGGCCGCCGGAGCGGTGGTCGTCGCGGCGCGAGAACGGACGGCTGCTGCCGCCGCGCTCGTCACGGTCCCGGCCGAAGGACGGGCGGTCGCCGAAGGAGCGGGCCGGACGGTCGCCGAAGGAGCGGCCGCCGCGGTCGTCGCGGTCACGGCCGCCACCGAAGCCACCGCGGTCACGGTCGAAGCCACCGGAGCGGCGGTCGTCGCGGTCGCGGCCGCCAGCGAAGCCGCCACGGTCACGGTTGAAACCACCGCGGTCACGGTCGAAGCCGCCCGATCGGCGGTCGTCGCGGTCGCGGCCGCCAGCGAAGCCGCCACGGTCACGGTTGAAACCACCGCGGTCACGGTCGAAGCCACCGGAGCGGCGGTCGTCGCGGTCACGGTCACGGCCGCCACCGAAGCCACCCGAACGGCGGTCGTCACGGTCACGGTCACGGCCGCCGCCGAAGCCACCCGAACGGCGGTCGTCACGGTCACGGTCGCGGTCGCGGTCGCGGTCACGGTCACGGCCGAAGGCCGGACGCTCGCTGCGCGCCTCGCGGTACGACGGGGCGCGCTCCTCGGTCTGCGGCGCGGCGACGGCCTCGGCGGCCGGAGCGGCCTCGGTCGCGGCCGACTCGCCGGACTCGGCCTCAGCGGCCGGCACCTCGTCCTCGATGCCCAGCTCGGCCCGCTCGCGCGCCGCACGGGCGGCCAGACGGTCGGCCTCCTCGCGCAGCTCGGTGGCGCGGCGCTGCGCGCGCTCCAGCTGGCGGGTCATGTCGGCGATCTCGCGCTCGGCGGCACCGGCGATGTTGGCGGCGCTCTCGGCCTGGACCTCGGTCAGCGAACGGGCGCCGGTGATCTTGGCGACCTCCGCGTCGAAGGCGTGGTCGAGGATGTGGCGCGAGGCGTCCACGCCCGCGTCCTCCATCAGGCGGAAGACGCCACGGCGCTGGTGCGGCAGCACCAGGGTGACGACGGCGCCGGAGCGGCCGGCCCGCGCGGTGCGGCCGGAGCGGTGCAGGTAGTCCTTGTGGTCGCCGGCCGGGTCCACGTTGAGGACCAGGTCGATGCCGTCGACGTGGATGCCGCGGGCGGCGACGTCGGTGGCGACGACGACGTTGGTGTAGCCGTCCTTGAAGTCGCCGAGGACGCGGGTGCGGGCGCCCTGGGTCATGCCGCCGTGCAGCGCGTCGGCCTTCACACCGGCCTCGATCAGCTGCTCGGCGACGCGGTCGGCGCCCATCTGGGTGCGGACGAAGATGATCGTGCGGCCCTTGCGGGCGGCGATCGCGTTGGTGATCGGCGCCTTGTCCTTGGGCTTCACCACGAGGATGTGGTGGGTCATGGTGGTGACGGCGCCGGCCGACGGGTCGACCTCGTGGGTGACCGGGTTCTTCAGGTAACGCTTGACCAGGGTGTCGATCTCGTTCTCCAGGGTGGCGGAGAACAGCAGGCGCTGGCCGCCGGCCGGCACCTGGTCGAGGATCTCGGTGACCTCGGGCAGGAAGCCCATGTCGGCCATCTGGTCGGCCTCGTCGAGCACGACGGTCTTGACGTCGTCCAGCTTGGCGGAGCCGCGGTTGAGCAGGTCGCGCAGACGGCCGGGGGTGGCGACCAGGATGTCGACGCCACGCTCCAGCGCGTAGATCTGGTTCGACATCGAGGTACCGCCGCAGACCACCTTGAGGCGCAGGCCGAGCACCGAGCCGAACGGCTCCAGGGCGTCGGCGACCTGCATGGCCAGCTCGCGGGTCGGGACCAGGATCAGGCCGCGCGGGTGCTTGGCGCGGGTGCGCTCGCCGTCGGCGAGGCGGGTCAGCAGCGGCAGGCCGAAGCTGAGGGTCTTGCCGGAGCCGGTACGGCCACGGCCCAGCACGTCCTTGCCGGCCAGCGCGTCCGGGATGGTCGCGGCCTGGATCGGGAACGGGGTGGTGACGCCGCGCTTGGCGAGGGCGCGCACCACGTCGTCGTGCAGGCCCAGGTCGCCGAAGGTGATGGTGGACTCGGCGGCCGCCTCCTCGGTGGCCTCCACGGCCTCGGCGATCACCTCGTCCGCGGCGGTGTCGAGGGTGTCGGTGGTGCCGGTGACATCGGCGGCGGCCTCGTTCGCGGGCATGGCGAAGCGGGCGTCGTCAACGAGAGACATGCAAAACCTTCCGGAAGTGGCACGCGCCAAAGTCCGGGGTTCTGTTTCACAACCGCCTCTATGCGGTCAGCCACGGATCGCCGGAACGCGCCAAGGGCGCCAGATGGGATTAGGGCGCCAGTCAAATGGATCAAACGAACGATCTACCACCATAGACGAGCCTCGGGATCAGAGGCAAACCCCCTGCTCAATCCACTAATGCCCGGCCGCGCGAGGGCTCGGGGCCGAGGAACCGGAGCTGCCGGGGGACGGGTCCGGGGCAGGTGGGACGGTCGCGGCGGGCGAGCTGTGCTCGGGCGCGGGGGTGCTCGACGGGCGGCTGCTCGGGGTCACCGAGGGCGTCCCGGCCGAACCGCCGCCGGAGCGGCCCTCCCCGGTGCCGCCCGCCCCACCGGCGCCGCCGGAGCCCGCCGTGCCGCCGGACCCGCCCGGCCCGCCACCCGGGTGCGGCACGGGGCTGGTGTTCGCACCGCCCGCCGAACCGCCGCCCGGCCCGCCGTCGGGAGCGCCCGCCCCCGGTACCGGGACCACCCCGGCCACCGCGCCGTTCGCCCCCGCGGCCGCATCGCCGGGCACCGTGACGGTGGCCCCGTTCGCCCCGCCCTCGCCCTGGAGGCCCCCCGGCCGCTCGGAGTGCCCCGAGGCCCCGCCCGGGTGCCCGGCGCCCGGCGAGGCCGAGGGCCCGCCGGTCGCCCCCGGCCGGGCCGCCGGACCGGCCTGCCCGACCGGCGCCACGCCGTGCTTCTCCTCCGCCGCCGGACCGACCGACATGCACCCGGTCAGCCCGAGCCCGGCCACCGTCAGCAGCGCCGCCGCCCGTACCGCGCGCGAGCGCAGGACCGCCACCTCCCGCCCCGGAGCCGTACGCACCGCGGCCATCCGTACCCGCACCGCCCGCACCGCCCGTGCCGCCCGTACCGAAGCCACTGAAGGTCCCTCTCTACCGCCCCACCCGGGCCGCCCACTCGCGTGCGGCCGCTTTTCGGTGCCCAACGCGCGCCCGGCCCGGCGGGACACGGGCAGCGCGCAAGCTCGCCCGGCGGGCCCGGCACTCCGGCGTCCGCTCAGCCCCAGAGCGCCGAGGCCAGCTCCGCGCCCCCGTACACCGCGGCCAGGCCTGCCACCACGCTGCCGCCCACGTTGGCCAGCGCGTACCGGCCGGCGCCGGTCTCGGCCAGCCGCAGGGTCTCGTACGAGAAGGTCGAGTAGGTGGTCAGCGCCCCGCACAGCCCCGTCCCCAGCAGAAGCTGGACCTTCGAGGAGGCCGCACCCGCCGCCACCGCGCCGGTCACCAGCCCGAGGACCAGGCAGCCGACCACGTTGACGGTGAACGTCCCCCACGGGAACACCGAGTCGTGCCGGGACTGCACCGCCCGGTCGGTCAGGTACCGCAGCGGCGCGCCGACCACCGCGCCGGCCACCACCAGCAGCCAGTTCACTCCGCCGTCTCCCCCCGGCCCGCGTAGGTCACGACCTCGCAGCGGTCCAGCAGCACCAACCCCTCCGCCACCATCCCGTCCAGCTGCGGCAGGAACGCCCGCACCCGCTCCTCCTCGTCCACGATCACCACCGCCACCGGCAGGTCCTCGCTCAGCGACAGCAGCCGCGTGGTGTGCACCAACGACGAGGCACCGAACCCCTCGATCCCCCGGAACACGCTCGCCCCGGCCAGCCCGGCCTCCCGGGCCCGGTGCACGATCTCGCTGTACAGCGGGCGGTGGTGCCACCGGTCGCTCTCCCCGATCAGCACGGTCAGCCGCAGCGCCGGCCCGCTCAGCCGGTTCACCGCGCGCCCCCGGCCCGCCCGGCAGCGCCCCGCCCGGCTCCACGGCGGACGGCCCGGTGGATCAGGCTCCGGGTCAGCCCGGCCGCCGCCCACACCGCGAACAGCGCGCCCACCAGCGTCAGCCCGAGGTACGCCAGCGCGGGCCCGGGCCGGCCGCCCTCCAGCAGGCGGCGGACGTCCACCGCGTACGTCGAGAAGGTGGTGAACCCGCCCAGCACGCCGGTGCCGAAGAACGGCCGCACCAGCGGATGCGCCTGGCGCCCCTCGGTGATCACCACCAGGAACACCCCGATCACCGCGCAGCCGACCACGTTGACCAGCAGCGTCGTCCACGGGAAGGCCGTCGGCCCGGCCTGCCAGCCGAGCCCGGCCGCGTACCGCGCGGTCGCCCCGATCGCCCCGCCCGCCGCGACCACGGCCACCGCCCGCCCCTGCCCGCGCAGCACCGGCGGCCGGTTCCGGGCCGGGCCGTCCGCCACGGTGCCGCCCGCGGCGTCGTCCACGGTGCCCTCCGAGGTCGTCATAGCCCCATCAAACACCGGCCTCCGCCACCTGGCACACCGTCATCCGACACCGGACAATGATCCGGTGGAGATGACCCGGGAAGAGTTCGAGACGCTGGTCAGCGACGCCCTCGACCAGATCCCCCCGCAGCTCGCGGCCATGATGGACAACGTCGCGATCTTCGTCGAGGACGAGCCCGACCAAAGCGACCCGGAACTCCTCGGCCTCTACGAGGGCACCCCGCTCACCGAGCGCGGCGAGTGGTACGCCGGCGTCCTGCCCGACCGCATCCTGATCTACCGCGGACCCACCCTGCGTCACTGCGAGACCCGCGAGCAGGTGGTCGAGGAGGTCCGCACCACGGTCATCCACGAGGTCGCCCACCACTTCGGCTTCGACGACCACGAGCTGGACGAGCTCGGCTGGTCCTGACCCCCCGCGACCGGCCCCACCACGCCGCACCCCCCACCCGGCCGAAACCCGTTTTGGCGATCCGCCCTGCATCCCATATGCTTCTCGACGTCCCCGAGCGCTGGGAACAGCGGGACAGGCCACAAGCCCTCATCGTCTAGTGGCCCAGGACGCCGCCCTTTCAAGGCGGTAGCACGGGTTCGAATCCCGTTGGGGGCACGCAGGACCGTAGTAAAGTGCAGTGCGCAAGACCTGAGTGGTTCGCCACTTCTAGGTCCCGTGGAGCAGTTGGTTAGCTCGCCACCCTGTCAAGGTGGAGGTCGCGGGTTCAAGTCCCGTCGGGATCGCTCGTCTCGCAAGAGACGGTGCAGTACGGCCAGGTAGCTCAGTTGGTACGAGCGTCCGCCTGAAAAGCGGAAGGTCGCCGGTTCGACCCCGGCCCTGGCCACAGCCGCCTGAAAAGGCAAAACGGCCCCGGAGAGATCACTCTCCGGGGCCGTTTTCATGTCCGGTACGCCAACCGGTACGCCAACGGCTCAGCCGAGCTTGTCGCTCAGCGACCCGAGGGCCTTCCGCTGCTCGTCCAGGGACGCGTGGGCGTAGACCTTCATCGTCACACCGATGTCGCTGTGCCCGGCGATCTGCCGGACGATGTGCGGCGGGACGCCGAGGTCGAGCAGCAGGGTCACGCAGGTGTGGCGGAGGTCGTGGAACCGGAGCGAGAGCCCGAGCCGGTCCCGCAGCGGGTACCAGCTCCGCCGGAGGTTGTCCGGCTCGATCGCCGTCCCGACTCGGCTGGTGAACACCAGCCCCGATTCCGTCCACCGCTCGCCGGCCGCGACCCGCTCCTGAGCCTGCCGCTCCCGGTGAGCCCGCAGGGCCTCCAGGACGAGCGGCGGGAGCGGCAGCGTCCGCAGCGAGGACGCCGTCTTGGTCGGGCCGAGCTGGAGGGCGCCGTCCACCCGCTGGAGGTTGCTGGACACGATGAGCGTCCCGCGCTCCAGGTCCACCGCCGCCCAGTGCAGGCCCAACAGCTCCCCGCGCCGGAGCCCCATGGCCAGGGCGAGGACGTAGAGGGCGTGCAGGCGGTCCGGGCTGGCCGCCTTCAGGAGCAGGCGGGCCTGCGGGACGGTGAGGCCCTTCCCGGTGCCGTAGTCGGGCGTGGGCACCTGCACCAGCTTGGCAACGTTCCTCAGGATCAGCTCCTCCCGGACGGCGTTCTCCAGGGCGTTCCGCAGGACGGCGTGGATCGACTGCACCATGCGGCGGGACAGCTTGGTCTCGCAGCACTCCCCCGCCGCGCAGCACTCCGGCTTCGGCCGTGCCTTGTCCCACTCGTTCTTGCAGCACTGGCAGGCGGTAGCGACACCGGCCAGCCACTTCCGGACGTCGGCGGCCCGGAGGGTCCGGAGCTTCTTGGTGCCGAGCCCGGGGACCAGGTGCACCCGAACCACGCTCTCGTACCCCTGGTAGGTCTTCGGCCGGCGGTTCACCTTCACCACGGTGGCCAGCCAGTACGTCAGGTACTCCTCCACCTTGGCGTTGGTGTCGGGCGTCGGGATTCCCTGGTTGTTCTGCGCCTGAAGCTCCGTCATCTTGTCGCGCACCTCGTCACGGGTCTTGCCGTACACGGAGATGCGCTTGACCTTCCCGGACGTCGTGGTCACGTAGACACGGCCGTGGTAGAGGTCGCGGTTCGTCATGCGGGTGATGCTGCCGTCGCCGTTGGCGCGCTTGGCCATTAGAGGCTCCTGCTCTGGGTGCGGATGTAGGTGGTGAGGTCGTCGGCGGCCACGCGGCGGGCGCGGCCGATGGTGAAGCTCGGCAGGGCGCCGGAGCGGAAGAGGTCGTAGACCTTGCTGCGGCCGAGCCGGAGCGCGGCCATGACTTCGGGGACGGTGAGCGCTTCGGCGGCCGGGCTGGCCAAGGTCTCCTCCTGGGCGGTTGGGGCTGTCGTCTGCCTGTCGCCTCACCTGTCGTGTCGCCTGTCGTGTCGCCTGTCGCCTGTCACCTGTCTGTCGCCTGTAAGGCGCAGGTCAGGGGGGTGTTTCGGGGCTGTGGGGCCCGTTTCGGGGCGGGGACGACAGGTGACAGGCGACAGGCGACAGGCGACAGGCGACAGGTGGGCTCGGCGGGCGGCAGGTCGGGTGGTCGGGTCGGTCGCGGCGGGTGACGGCGTCAGGGGTGTCAGGTCGGCCGTCAGGGGTGTCAGATCGCGGTTGGCCGGCGGGGCGGGTCGGGTCTGCGGGGTGTCAGGACCGTCAGATCGGTCGGCGGGTGGGCGTCAGGGCCGTCAGGGCGGGTGTCAGGCGGGGGTGTCAGGGGCGTCAGAACGGGGTGTCAGACGCGTCAGCTCGCGCGCGCGTGCGCGTTACCCGGGGATCTGGGCGTCAGGACCGTCAGACGGTTTCTGACGCTTCGGGCCTGACGGTCGGCGGCGGTCCTGTGGTGACGCTGTGTGTTGATGGGGGGCTCCTTCGCGCGTACGCGTGCACGCGTACGTGGGACCCCCGGATTCACGGAGCGGGTGATGAAAGTGAGCGCGGAGAGTGACCTCCCACCCACCCCCCACCCGGCCCGGGAACGCCTCCCGAGGGCCCTGGACGGCCGGGGGGAGGGGTTTTCCTCGGGTGGGGGGTGGGTGGGAGGTCACCGGCTGTTGCTCGGCCGGTGCCGGGGTGGCTCGCTCTGCGGGCCGGTGTGCCGTGTGGCGCGGAGGGAAGAGTCCACCCGCCCGCCAGGGGGGCGGGGTGGCTTCTTCTGCCCGGCCGTCCGTGGTGGGGAGCGGGCCCGGGGCGTCGTGGCGGCCGGTGGGACTTCCGCCCGAGCGGCCGATCGTGCGGCGGGTCGGGCGGTGGTCGAGCGGGTCATGGCGGTGGTCTCCGGTCTGGGGTGCGTGGTGGAAAGGGTGGAAAGGTTGGAAAGGGGTCTGACCTGCGGTTTCTTCTGGTGGAAAGCGGGGTGGAAAGGGGTGGAAAGGGTCGGGGGCTGCGGGCGGTCGGGGGCTTTCCACCCCTTTCCACCCGCCTTTTCACCCGGCGTTTTCGCAGGTCAGGGCCCTTTCCACCCTTCTCGCCCTTTTCACCCGGGGGGTGCGAAGAGGTAGACGGTGCGGTGGCGGCCGTCACCGGGCACCTGGACGGCGGCGAAGCCGGGCAGCTCGCACAGGCGGGCGGTGAGGTCGGAGCGGTAGGCGGCGTTGCGGCGCTTGAACAGCCGGTACACCTCGTCCCCGGTGAGCCCGCCGTCCCCGGCGGCCTTCACGGCGGCGGCGAGCTTGTCCAGGTCCGGGTCACCGGTGCCGTTGGCCATCGCCCCGAGGACGTGGGCGGCGCTGGCGCGGGCGTACCGCACGAGGGCCCACGCGGCGCGGAGGTGGGTCTCGCCGATGCGGTCGGTGTGGTCGGTCAGGGCGTAGACCATGGCGGCGCGTTTGGCGTAGGGGGCGGCGCGGGCGGTGAACTCGGCGATCGGGCCTTCGTCGCCTTCGTCCCCGCACAGCGCGAGGTAGACCTCGTCGCGCCAGAGCTGGGCGGCTTCGGGGGTGAGCTGGACTTCGCCGAGGCGGCGGGCGTCGGTGATGACGGTCCGCCAGGCGGAGGCGAGGTTGTCGATCAGTTCGTCGGAGGCGCCGGGGGCGTCGGGCAACAGGAGGTTGCGCCAGACGGCGATGGCGAGGAAGCGGTTGTAGGTGCCGCCGGCCATCTCGGCGTCCTGCATCTTGGCCCGCAGCTCGCGGGAGCTGATGTGGCCGATGACGGCGATGTGCGGGGCGGTGGCGTGCAGCGCGTCGCGGTTCATCACGCCCAGGTCTTCGCCGTTCCAGGCTTGGCGCAGGATGCCGCTCAGGGAGGAGCCTTCGCGGCGGCCCCGGGCCATGGTGACGCCGTACTCGGACTCGATCACCCACAGGCGCTTGTCGGTGACGCCGGGGTCCTTGTCGCCGTCGCCGTCGCGGACCATGTCGATCAGGCCTTCGCCGGAGGACAGGCCGGAGCGGGTGTTGGAGGCGATGAAGTCCGGTACGGCGGCCTTGAGCAGGCGGCGCACGGTGTTGGTGGCGGCGCCCTTCCTGCCCAGGGAGGTGCCGCCGACCGTGAGGGCCCAGATCAGGGCGGGGTGGCGGTCGTTGCCGATCCACATGAACGGCCCCGGTCCGATGGCCGCGCCTGCGGCGGACAGGAGGTTCACGAGGATGCCGACGGGGTCGGCCTCGGTGGTCGGGTCGAGGGCGGCGACGGTCTCTCCGGCCCAGCCGCAGAACACCTCCGGGTCCGGGACGGGGCCCGGCCGGTCGGGGCGCACGAGGCCGGGCGCGGGGTCGTACATCGGGTTCGGTCGGGCCTGTGGTCGGCCGTCGGCGGTGGAGGGGAGGGTTTCGACAGACACGGGTTCTCCAGCGGGTTCACGGGGGCGGGTCGGTCGGTCGGTTGGGTGGTGGGTCGCGCACTGCTCACGCTCCTTCGTCGGGTGCTCACCGCCCCCTTTAAGAGCGCTTCTCCTTGGGGGAGTTGGCGGTGCTCGGTCGGGCACGCTCGCCCCGGTCCGCCGAGGAGAAGCGCTCTTAAGGGGGGGTGTTCACTGGCCGCCGGTCGGGTGCTCACCGGCGCTCACGGCCGTGGTTGAAGAGGCCACCGCCGCGCCTGAAACGGCGGCCGGGCCAGGCGCCGGCGGGTGGGGCACAGACCGGAGAAGCGCTGTTCCGGCCCCGCGTTCACCGGTCGTCGGTCGGGTGCTCACCGGTGTTCACGTCCCTTCGACCAGCGGTTTTCAGGTCCCCGGCCGAGGGCTTCAGCCGGACCCCGGGCCGTTTCAGGGGCGGCTCCGGGCGTTTCAGGCCCGCCTGGTGAGCAGGTGGTGAGCGGGGGTGAACACCCCGGCGTTCACCGGTGAACACCCGGCCGGACCGGGCACCGTTTCAGGCGCCGGGGTGGCCTCTTCAGGTCCGCCCACCCGGGCTTCAGGCCCGCCCGGTGAGCGGCCCGTGAGCGGTCGGTGAGCGGGGGTGAACACCGGTGAGCGTTCACCCGTCCCGGCTGCCGTTTCAGCTCCACCGGCGGCCGTTTCAGGGCCGCCGACGGCCGTCGGCTCGGACGAGCAAGAAGAGCACCGGGGGCGTGCGGGGGTGCTCCTCTTGCTTGTCCAGGTCTCCGGGTTCAGGCGGCCAGCGGGAGCAGCCCGACGGCGGTCTCCGGCAGGCCCAGGAGCCGGGCGACCCGGCGGAGCTGGGTGACGTCGCGGATGGTGCGCTTGCCGCGCTCCAGCAGCGAGACGTAGGGCTGGCTGAAGCCGAGGAGGTCGGACAGGTCCTGCTGCGTCAGGCGGGTCTCGGCGCGGAACTTGCGCAGGATGCCGCCGAGGTCCGGGCCCGCCTCCTCGGCGGTGGGCTCCTCGGCCGGGAGCGGGGCGACGGCGGCCAGGCGGGCGGCACGGCGGTCGTCCGGGCCGACCGCGCGGCGGCACGGGCCGCACAGCCGGTCGGGGTTGCTGCGGCTGAGCCGGGCCGAGCAGCGCGGGCACCGGCGGATCTCGACGACCGTGTTCACGCCGCCACCGCCTTCGAGGCGGCCGGGGCCACCAGCGACAGGACCGGCGCGGGCGGCTGCGGGGCGGTGACACCGAAGATGCGGGTCACGGCGGCGCCGAGGCGGACCGCGAAGTCCCGCAGGTTCGACTCACGACGGCCGGTGTAGACGGCCATCGCCATGTCCGCGTAGGTCTCCGCGTCGTTCAGGTTGGTCTGCGCCATGGCGAACCACAGGCACCCGACGATCTTCTCCTCGTTGCCGTCCTCCAGGTCCTCCTGCATCAGCAGCGCACCCGGGCTGAACAGCAGGCGGCCGAGGATCTCCGCGAACGACAGGTGCAGCGTCATCTGCACCGCCACACGCGGGGCCGTCTCGGTCACCTCCGACTCCCCCCACACGTCCACGAACGTCTGGACGGAGCCGATGGCCAGTGGCTGGGTGTTGAGCGATCCGTGCATGATGGAACTCCCCTCAGTGGGGCCTGAAGCGGCGTACGGACTTGGCGGTTTGAGCGCCGCTTCAGGCATTTCCGCAGGTCAGAGCAGGCCAAAGAAGGCCCTTTGCCGTCTGCGACCTTCCGTCGCTTCCGACACCCACAACATAGACAACCTGCCTAAGCAGGTCAAGAGAGCTGGGTTCCTCGCGCCTGTTGGGCAACTGTCCTAGCATTGGCCCATGGCCCTAGACCCGGACGACTCGCGCCCCCCGTATCAGCAGGTCCGCAGCTATCTGCGGGCCTCGATCCTCGCCAAGAAGCCGGGGTTCGAGCCCGGCGACAAACTTCCCTCCGGCCCTGAATTGGCGAAGCACTTCGGCGTGGCGCGCGGCACCGTCGACAAGGCTCTAGACCTGCTCCGCGCCGAGGGACTGATCGTGACCCGCCAGGGAAGCGGCTCGTTCGTCCGAGAGCGAACCTCTCGGCCGGTCGGACTCCGGCCCCACCTCGAAGCAGCCTTCGAGCAGCAGCAGGTGACTCTGGACTTCGCCGGCTTCTCCAGCGAGACGCTGCACAACGCGTTGCAGGAGCCGCTGGACAAGGTCCGCTCCGGTCGGCTCACCCCGGAGTCCATCACCGTGCGCCTGCTGCTGCCGGACACCACACAGCCGATGGCCGTCCCGGTGCTGGTCGACGGGCTCAAGGACGAAGTGGCGCTTCGCGAGCGGGCCCGGAACATCGCACTGACCAACGCCGGGGGCATCGCCCATTCGGTCGAGGTGTTGGCAGAGCTGGGGCTGGTCCAGTCGGCCAGCGTTCAGGTCAGGGTGCACCAGGCATCCAGCCTGTTCAAGCTGTACATCCTGAACCGGTCGGAAGCCTTCTTCGGCTTCTATCCGCTGCGTGAGCGGACCATCGCGGTGGACGGCACGGACCACACGTTCTACGACGTGACGGGCAAGGACACCACCCTGTTCCACCACGCCGCCGGCCCGGATGACGCCTCGCTCGGATCGCAGTACGTCCAGCAGGCGCAGATGTGGTTCGACAGCGTGTGGAGCACGATCTCCTACGAGCGGCAGCCATGACCACTCCCCCTCAGCAGCTCGCCGACGTGCTCCGGCCGGTGAAGCACGTGCTCCTCGACTTCGACGGCCCGGTCTGCTCGGTCTTCGCCGGTCTTCCCGCCTCCGAGGTCGCGCGCCGACTCCGTGAGGGCCTGCTCGCCAGCGGTGAGCAGGCCCCGACCGGGGCCGAAGAGGAGAGCGATCCCCTCGCCCTTCTTCGGCTGGTCTCGGACGCCCAGCCAGAGCTGACGGAGAGCACGGACGCCGCGCTGACCGCACTGGAGACCGAGGCGGTTCGGGAGGGTCGCCCGACCCCGGGCGGCGAATCGGTTCTGCGGGCCTGCGCCCGGTCCGGTCGGCTGGTCTCGGTGGTCAGCAACAACGCGGGCGCGGCCATCGAGACCTACCTCACCGAGCACGGTCTCACCGGCTACGTGGCGGGCATCTTCGGGCGCATCCCGGGCGATCCCTCGTCCATGAAGCCGAACCCTCGCCTCCTGCTCGAAGCCATGAAAGCCGCGGGCACCGAGCCGGAGCACTGCGTGTTCATCGGCGACGCGGCGCGCGACGTCGAGGCCGGGCAAGCCGCTGGCATCCCCACGATCGGCTACGCCAACAAGCCGGGGAAGGACGCCAAGCTCACCTCCGCCGGCGCCGTGGTGATCGTGGAGTCCATGCAGGTCATCGCAGACGCCTTGACGTGATGGCTCGGACGGCGGCGCCGCCGAAGGCGTACTCCAACCCGTACGCCAACAGCAGCGCACAAGGGCGGACGGCACGGCACAACGACGGACTCTGTGCCCGGCCAGACCTAGGCAGTTGGGGGCCCTGATCCGGCCTGAAAAGCGGAAGGTCGCCGGTTCGACCCCGGCCCTGGCCACAATGCCTGACCAGGCACGATGCCCTCGAAGCAGATCGCTTCGGGGGCATTTTCGTGCTGTTCGACGCCAACGGACGGCGGACGGTCACCGCCCTCCCGCCCGGCGGCACGTACGTGGACCGCGTACGTGACGCGCGCGGCCGCACCGGCACCCACCACATCACCTACGAGTTCGGACTCTCCGACGGGCGGATCCTGCGTACTCGGGTGTCGCATCGGGTCGACCGCACCGGGTACGGCGCGAGCACGTGGGCGCACACCCTCCGCGATCAGCTGGACGTGACAGAGGGACGGACAGGTGTCAGCCCCGCAAGGCCCGGGTTCCCCCTGGAGGGGGAGGGGGTACCGCCCGCGGGATGATCCGGCGGGGTGGGGTGGCGCGGGACGGTGGGTGGCATGGAGACGACACGGAACACGGGCTGGAACCGGGTGATGCCGGCGGCGGGACGGGCGGCAGCGGGGTGGGCGGTGGCCTTCGCGCTGGTGCACGTGTACTGGCTGGCGGACGGGCGGCTGGGGCTGCCGGACGGCCGGTCGGTGTGGAGCAGCACCCCACTGCTGGTGATCGACGTGATCGCGATCCCGCTGTGCGCGGTGGCCGCGGCGGTGGCGCTGGCGCCGCTGCGGCGGTGGGGCGCGCGGGTGCCGCCCCGGCTGCTGGGCTTCGCACTGTGGGGCACCACCGCGCTGCTGGTGCTGCACGCCACGCCGTCCGTGCCGGACTGGATCGCGCTGGCCACCGGCAGCCGGTCGGGTGCCGAGCTGGATGCGATGGCGCGGTTCGCGACCTTCGGCTACGAGCCGTTCTTCCTGGTCGGCGGCCTGCTGTTCGCGGTCACCTCGCTCAGCCGCCGCGCGGTGCACCGGTCAGCCGCGCGGTGAGCCAGTCGGCGGTGGCGGGAAGCCAGTCCGGCAGGGCGGTGCCGAGCAGGTGGTTGCCGTGCGGGACGAGCAGCAGTCGGGCATCCGGGGCACGCTCGGCCAGGGCGGCGGCGTTGGTGACGCCCGGGATGCGGTCCTCGTCGCCCTCGACCACCAGCAGCGGGACGGTGATCGTCGGCGCGAGGGCGGTCAGGTCCACCCGGTCGGCGAAGGCGCGGGCCGCCTCGTCTCCGCCGCAGCGCTGGGCCAGGGTCGCGGTGACGAACGGGACCAGGCCGTCCCAGTCCAGCCGGTACGGGCCGCTGACCACGGCGGCCGCGCACAGCCGCGGCTCGCGGGCGGCGGCCTCGGCTGCGTAGTAGCCGCCCAGGCTGAGGCCGATCACGGCGGTCCGGGCGAGGTCCAGCCCCGCGCGGCCGGCCAGCGCGTCGAGAGCGCGGCCGACCACCCGGTGGTACTCCGGCTCCGGCACGCTGCCGGCGGCCAGTACGCCCTGTCCGGGCCCGTCGACGGCGAGCACCGCGACGCCCCGGGCGAGCAGGGCCTCGGCCACCGCGTGGAACTCCTCCTTGGCCGAGTCCATCCCCGGCACCACCACGACCACCGGGGCCGCTCCCCCGCCGGCCGCCGGGCGGCGCAGCCAGCCCGCGAAGCCCTCGCCCTCGACCCGCTGCGCCCCCGGGTCGAGCAGCGCCAGCGCCCGCCGCATCGCCTCGTCGGCCTCGTCGGCGGCCTCGGCCGCGGCGGCCCGGTCGGGGTGCGGGAGCAGCCCGGCGAAGTGGTACCAGCGGGCGGCGCTCCGGTACCCCTCACCGGCGGTGACGGTACGGCCCCCGGCGGCGGCCCGCTCCGCCGCCTCGGCGTACCGGCGACCGGCGGCCCGGCAGGCGGCCGGCCAGTCGCGCAGCGAGGTCAGCGGGGCGGTCACCCGGGCGTACTCGTACGGGTCCAGGCCGGCGCCGTGGGCGCGCGGGCGGTTCTCCTCGACGAAGGCGGGCAGCAGGCCGGGGGCGTCGAGGAAGGAGAGGTCGGGCACGGCGGGAGTTCCCTTCGAATCGGTCGGAGCGGGGGCTCAGGCGAGGGTCAGGACGGCCTTGCCGCGGATCCGGCGCTCGCGCAGGTCGGTGAGCACGGCGGCGGTCTCCGCCCAGGGCGCGACCCGGCCGAGCTCCGGGCTCAGCCGCCCCTCCCTGGTCAGCCGCACCAGGGTGGCCAGGTCGGTGCCGTCGGAGACGTCCGAGTCCGCGTAGTGGAAGTGCCGGACGACCGCCGACTCCGGGCCCTTGAAGAAGTCGAAGAAGTCGAGCGTGACGGGTGTCCGGGAGGCCTGGCCGAACCAGATCAGGGTGCCGCGCCGGGCCAGCCGGGCCAGCGCGAGCGGCAGCGCGGCGCCGCCGGTGGACTCCAGCACCAGGTCGTACGGCCCGCGGGCCGCGCCCGTCCCGTGGACCACCTCGGCCGCTCCCAGCTCGACCAGCCGCCGCCCGCGCTCCGGGGAGGCGGTGACGGCGGTCAGCTCGGCCCCGGCCGCGGCGGCCAGCTCGGTCACGTAGTGCCCGACGCCGCCGGCGGCCCCGGTCAGCAGCACCCGCCGTCCGGCCAGCGGCCCCGCCGCCCGGAGCAGCCGCAGCGCGGTGAGGCCGGCCAGCGGCAGCGCGGCCGCCCGCACGGCGTCCAGGCCGTCGGGCAGCTCGGCGAGGGAGGAGGTCGGGACGCACACGTACTCGGCCCACCCCCCGGCCGGCGGATGCCCCACCACCCGGCGGCACGCGGCGGGCCCCGACCCGTCGGCGGCGGCCTGCACCACCAGCCCGGCCACGTCCTTCCCCGGCCGCCACCCGGCCCGGGGCGCCTCCAGCTGGAAGGTCTCGCCCCGGTTCACCGAGAACGCCTCCACCTTCACCAGCGCCTCCCCCGGCCCCGGCCGTGGCTGCTCCACCTCCGCGAACCGCACCGGCTCCGCCGCCCGCCCCGTCGCCACCAGCGCCTTCATCCCCACTCCTCCGTCGGACACCCCCTCACCTCACCCCGCGCCGCGCACCCGGTCCAACAACCGGAGGCGCGCGACGACAACCACCGGTTGTGCGGCCGGAAGGGACGCGCCGGAGGCGGTACGGGCGACGCGGCGACCCGCGGGCCCGAGGCGCCCCGCCGACGGGAGGCCGAAGCCAGGCCCTAGGGTGCCGGGGTGGATCTGGATCTGGCGCAGGTGCGGGCCTTCGTCGTCGCGGCCGAGGAGTTGCACTTCGGGCGGGCGGCCGGGCGGTTGGGGATCAGCCAGCAGGGGCTGTCGAAGCGGGTGGCGCGGCTGGAGGCGGCGCTGGGGGTCCGGCTGCTGGACCGGGACGCGCGCGGGGTGGGGCTGACCGGGGCCGGGCAGCGGTTCCTGGAGCCGGCCCGGCGGGTGCTGGCGCAGGGGGAGCGGGCGGTCGCCGCCGCGGGGTGCGCCGCGCGTCCGCTGCGGATCGACGTGTGGGGGCACCTGTACGCCCCGATGCGCACGCTCGCGCAGGCGGTGGACGCGGCGCCGGGACTGCAGGTGGAACCGGTGCCCGGCCGGGACCTGCCGTCCGTCGCGGCGGCCGTGCTGCGCGGGGAGGCGGACGCCGGATTCGGCCGGGTGCACCGGCTCCCCGGCGACGAGGGCGAGTTGACGCACCGGCTGGTCCGGCTGGAGCCCGTGGACGCGCTGCTGAGCACCGACCATCCGCTGGCCGGCCGGGACGCCCTGCGCCCGGACGAACTGCGGGGCAGCGTGCTGCGCTACCCGGCGGCGGTGGACCGGCTGGACTTCCTCACCCGCTTCGCCACCCGCTTCGGGATCTCCCACCGGGTCGGCTCGACCAACCTGGGCCTGGAGCACTTCGTGGAACAGGTCCGCGCCGACCCGGCCTGCTTCTCCCTCGTCCCCGCCGACGGCCCGCTCCCCGGGCGCCCGGGCGTCCGCACCGTCCCACTGGCGGACCCGACCCCGCTCTACGCCTGGTCGCTCCTGTGGCGCACCGGCCCGGCCACCGACCAGCACCCCCGACTCGACGATCTGCTCCGGGCGTTCACCGCCGAGGCGGCCCGCAACCGGTGGCTGGAGTACGACCCGGCCCGCGACTGGCTCCCGGACGCCGACCAGGCCGCGCTCAGCCCCTGACGGCCACCGCGGCCACCCGGCCGGTCCGGTCGGCGACTCAGGAGGTCCGGAGCCAGAGCTCGGTGGTGCGCTCCACCGAACCGTCCGCCTTGTAGTAGGTGACGGACGCGGCGTCGGTGCCCGGCTTCGCGCCGAGGGCGTAGTAGCGGAACGGGGAGTCCCCGACCACGACCGGCACCGCCTCGGTGGTGCCGCCGGCCTTCCAGGTGACCACGACCTTCGCGATCTCGGCCCGGACCCCTTCGATCACCACCGGTGGAACGCCCGAATCGTGGTGGACACCGAGCGACGCGCCGCCGACGGCGGCCGGGTACCGGCCCGGGCCGGAGACCGCGGGCAGGGCGTCGTCCCGCTGCCGCTTGCCGTCCACGGTGTAGTAGTAGTTCACCCTGTCGATGTTCGGGTCCCAGTTGATGTCGATGTCCTTCTGGGTGACGGGCTGTACGTCCGGGTTGGCCTCGCGCTGCTCCGCCCGGATCAGCCGCGCCTGCTCGGCGAAGTCCTCCTTGCTGGAGGGAGCCGGCCACAGGGCGACCCAGGCCTGCCAGGTGTGGCCGTTCGCCGTACCCTCGGCGACCTTGACCCGCACCGGGTTGAACGGGTCCCGGGAGGCGGGAGCGCTCGGGGCGGCGGCCACGGAGCCGGGTGCGCTCGGGACGGCGGCCGCGGAGCCGGGAGCGGCCGGCGCGGAGGCCGGGGTCGAGGCCGCCACCACGGTCGAGACGGCCGCCCGGCCGCGCTCGCCGAGCACCGCCGTACCGCCGGCGACTCCGGCGACCAGCACCGCCGCCGCCCCGGCGGTCAGCAGCCGCCGGCGACACAGCCGCCGCCGGCCTCCGGCGACCAGCCGGTCGTACGGGACCGTTCCGGTGTCGACGCTCCCGGCCAGTTCGCCCAGGGCCCGCACGGCCGCCGACTCGTCGCCGGTCTCCGTGCCCCCGGGCAGGAACCCGTTGTTCATCTCGCCCCTCCGATGCTCGTCAGTCCGATGAGTGAGGAGACCCCGCGGAGTTTGGCCAGCCCTTTGGCCGCCTGGCTCTTCACCGTGCCGACCGAGCAGCCCATCGCCGCCGCGGTCTGGGTCTCGCTGAGGTCCTCCCAGTACCGCAGCACCACGGCCTGGCGCTGGCGCGGCGGCAGGGTGCCGAGCGCGGCGAGCAGCACGGCCCGGTCGTCCGGGTCGGCGCCGGCCGGCGCGGGCCGGTCCGGGAACGCGGTGACCGGGTACTCGACCAGCCGCCGCCGGAACCGTCTGGCGTGCTCGTTGATCACGATCCGGCGCACGTAGGCGTACGGGTCGTCCGCAGCACGCACCCTGTTCCAGGCCGCGTAGGCCCGCTCCAGCGCCTGCTGGACCAGGTCCTCGGCGCCGTGCCGGTCACCCGCGAGCAGGTACGCCGTCCTGAGCAGCCGTGACCACGCGCTGCCGACGAACGTCCGGAACTCCTCGTCCCGGGCGGTCTTGTGGGCTCCCATGAGCACCTCCTCGACCCCCCAGAGCCCGGGACCGCCGCGAACCGTTGCCCGTCGTTCGCGATTCGCCGCCGACGGCTGTGACACTGGAGGGGCTCGAAAACCGAGGTGCGCTCCGCCGTGCCTCCTTGCGAACCTAGAGGGATGCCCGCAGTGAGTTCTCCCGCAGTCCAGTCCGCCACCGCCCCCACCGAGGGTCCCGGAATCGGTGAGCTGGCCGCCCGCCTGCCCGAGCTGACCCTGCGCGACCAGGTGCGGATCGGGCGCCGGCTGGAGGGGGCCCGTCGGGTCCGCAAGCCCGAGGCCCGGCAGAAGATCGCCGCCGAGATCGTTGCCGACATCGACCGCGCCGAGCTGGTCGTCGAGCGGCGCCGGCAGGCCGTCCCGAGGATCGGCTATCCCGCCGAGCTCCCGGTCAGCCAGAAGAAGGACGAGATCCTGGCGGCGATCCGGGACCACCAGGTGGTGATCGTCGCGGGCGAGACCGGATCCGGCAAGACCACCCAGATCCCGAAGATCTGCCTGGAGCTCGGCCGGGGCGTGCGCGGCCTGGTCGGCCACACCCAGCCGCGCCGGATCGCCGCCCGCACGGTGGCCGAGCGGGTCGCCGAGGAGCTGGACAGCCCGCTCGGCGAAGCGGTCGGCTGGAAGGTCCGGTTCACCGACCAGGTCGGCCAGGACACCCTGGTCAAGCTGATGACGGACGGCATCCTGCTCGCGGAGATCCAGACCGACCGCGACCTGCACCAGTACGACACCCTGATCATCGACGAGGCGCACGAGCGCAGCCTCAACATCGACTTCATCCTCGGCTACGTCAAGCAGCTGCTCCCCCGCCGCCCGGACCTCAAGGTCGTGATCACCTCCGCGACCATCGACCCGGAACGCTTCGCCCGGCACTTCAACGACGCCCCGATCATCGAGGTCTCCGGCCGCACCTACCCGGTGGAGGTCCGCTACCGGCCGATCGTCGACGACGTCGACGACGAGGCGGACGAGGCCGACCG
Source organism: Kitasatospora sp. NPDC093102 (assembly GCF_040683915.1). Lineage (NCBI taxonomy): Bacteria > Bacillati > Actinomycetota > Actinomycetes > Kitasatosporales > Streptomycetaceae > Kitasatospora > Kitasatospora sp. NPDC093102. The sequence continues at coordinate 81,515 of NZ_JBFBFA010000010.1, forward strand.
CGACCGGGACCAGATCCAGGCGATCTGCGACGCCGCCGAGGAGCTCCAGGCCGAGGGCCCGGGCGACATCCTGGTCTTCCTCTCCGGCGAGCGCGAGATCCGCGACACCGCCGACGCCCTCGGCCGGCTGAAGCTGAAGAACACCGAGATCCTGCCGCTGTACGCCCGGCTCAGCTCGGCCGAGCAGCACAAGGTCTTCCAGCGCTCGCGCAGCCGTCGGATCGTGCTGGCCACCAACGTGGCCGAGACCTCGCTGACCGTCCCCGGCATCAAGTACGTGATCGACCCGGGCACCGCCCGGATCTCCCGCTACAGCCACCGCACCAAGGTGCAGCGGCTGCCGATCGAGGCGATCAGCCAGGCCAGCGCCAACCAGCGCAAGGGCCGCTGCGGCCGCACCTCGGACGGCATCTGCATCCGGCTCTACTCGGAGGAGGACTTCCTCTCCCGCCCCGAGTTCACCGACGCCGAGATCCTGCGCACCAACCTGGCCTCGGTGATCCTCCAGATGACCGCGGCCGGCCTCGGCGACATCGCCGCCTTCCCGTTCCTGGACCCGCCGGACTCGCGCAACATCAAGGACGGCATCCACCTGCTGCACGAGCTGGGCGCGCTCGACCCGGACGAGAAGGACCCGCGCAAGCGTCTGACCCAGCTCGGCCGCAAGCTCGCCCAGCTCCCGGTGGACCCGCGGATGGCCCGCATGGTGCTGGAGGCGGACCGCAACGGCTGCGTCCGCGACGTCATGGTGATCGCCGCCGCGCTCTCCATCCAGGACCCGCGCGAACGCCCGGCGGAGAAGCGCCAGGCCGCCGACGACCGGCACCGCCGGTTCACCTCGGAGACCTCCGACTTCCTCTCCTACCTGGCGATGTGGCGCTACGTCCGGGAGCAGCAGCGGGAGCTCTCCTCCTCGGCCTTCCGCCGGATGTGCAAGTCGGAGTTCCTCAACTACCTGCGGATACGGGAGTGGCAGGACATCTACACCCAGCTGCGCACGGTGGCGAAGCAGTTGGGCGTGACGATCGAGGAGCCGCACCCCGACGCCGAGCCGGACGCCGACCGGATCCACCAGTCGCTGCTGGCCGGCCTGCTCTCCCACATCGGCCTGTACGACGTGGAGAAGCGCGAGTACGGCGGCGCGCGCGGCGCCCGGTTCGCTGTCTTCCCCGGCTCCGGCCTGTTCAAGAAGCCGCCGCGCTGGGTGATGTCGGCCGAGCTGGTGGAGACCTCCCGGCTCTGGGCGCGGATCAACGCCAGGATCGAGCCGGAGTGGGTCGAGCCGCTGGCCGGCCACCTGATCAAGCGCAGCTACAGCGAGCCGCACTGGGAGAAGAAGGCCGGCGCGGTGCTGGCGTACGAGAAGGTGACCCTCTACGGGATGCCGGTCGTCGCCCAGCGCAAGGTCAACTACGGGAGGATCGACCCGGAGCTCTGTCGCGAGCTGTTCATCCGCAACGCGCTGGTCGAGGGCGACTGGGAGACCCACCACAGGTTCTTCGCGGAGAACCGCAAGCTGCTCGGCGAGGTCGAGGAGCTGGAGAACCGGGCCCGCCGCCGGGACATCCTGGTGGACGACCAGACCCTGTTCGACTTCTACGACGCCCGGCTGCCCGAGGAGATCGTCTCCACCCGGCACTTCGACTCCTGGTGGAAGAAGGCCCGGCACGAGCAGCCGGACCTGCTGAACTTCGAGAAGTCGATGCTGATCAACGACTCCGCGGACGGCGTCACCGAGGCCGACTACCCGGACCACTGGCAGCAGGGCAAGCTCCGCTTCAAGCTGACCTACCAGTTCGAGCCGGGAAGCGACGCGGACGGCGTGACGGTGCACATCCCGCTGCCGGTGCTCAACCAGGTCACCGCGGAAGGCTTCGACTGGCAGATCCCCGGCCTGCGGGAGGAGCTGGTCACCGCGTACATCAAGTCGCTGCCGAAGGCGATCCGGCGCAACTTCGTCCCGGCACCGGACTTCGCCCGGGCGGCGCTGCGCGCGGTGAAGGACCGCCAGGAGCTGCTGCTCCCGGCCCTGGAGCACGCCCTGAAGCGCCTGACGGCGGTCACCGTGCCGCCGGAGGCCTGGGACGACGAGCGCGTGCCGGACCACCTCAAGGTGACCTTCCGGGTGGTGGACGGGCGCCGCAGGCTCGCCGAGTCCAAGGACCTGGAGGAGCTGCGGCTGAAGCTCAAGCCCAAGCTCAAGGAGACGCTCTCCTCGGCCGCCTCCGGCCAGGGCATCGAGCAGAGCGGGCTGACCGCCTGGCCGGCCTCGCTGCCGGTGCTCCAGCGCACCTTCGAGCAGCGCTCGCGCGGCCACTCGATGCGCGCCTACCCGGCCCTGGTGGACGAGGGCGGGTCGGTCGGCGTCAAGCTGTTCGACACCCCGGAGGCGCAGGCCCAGTCGATGTGGGAGGGGACGCGGCGGCTGCTGATGCTGACCACCAACTCGCCGGCCAAGTCGATCCAGGGCCGGCTGGGCAACCAGGCGAAGCTGGCGCTCTCGCACAGCCCGCACGGCTCGATCGGTGCCCTGTTCGAGGACGTCGTGGCCGCCGCGACGGACCGGCTGATGGCCCTGGCCGGCGGCCCGGCCTGGGACGAGGCGGCCTTCGGCAAGCTGCACGACAAGGTGCGCGCGGACCTGTACGACCTGTCCGCGGACACCACGCTGAAGACGGCCACCGCGCTGATCGCCTTCCACAAGGCCTCGACCCGGCTGAAGACGGTGGGCAGCCCGGTGCTGCTGAACGCGGTGAACGACATCCGGCTGCACCTGGCCTCGCTGGTGCACCCGGGCTTCGTGACGGCCGCCGGCTGGCAGCGGCTGCCGGACCTCAAGCGCTACCTGCTGGCGGTGGACCGCCGCCTGGAGGCGCTGCCCAACCACCCCCAGCGGGACGCCCAGCAGCTGCTGAAGGTGCAGCAGGTCCAGCAGGCGTACGGGGAGCTGCTGGCGGCGGTGCCGGCCGGGCACCAGCCGTCCACGGAGGTGCGGGCGATCCGCTGGATGATCGAGGAGCTGCGGGTCAGCTTCTTCGCCCAGTCACTGGGCACGCCGAGCCCGGTCTCGGAGAAGCGGATCGTGAAGGCGATGGAGGCGGCGCGGGCGACCCTCTGACCCGGGCGGTGCTCTGAGCTGCGGGGGCCTTCAGGAGCCAGTTCGACCTGGAGGCCCACCATGGGCTACGATCTGTCTTGTTCGCAGCGCGGCAAGCGAGTGAACGAGATCAGAAAACTCTGGTCCCGTGGAGCAGTTGGTTAGCTCGCCACCCTGTCAAGGTGGAGGTCGCGGGTTCAAGTCCCGTCGGGATCGCCGCAGTGCGAAAGGCCCGGAACCGTCAGGTTCCGGGCCTTTCGCTTTTGACCGTTCGGCTCCTTACCCCGACTAGGTCTAGACCACAAGTGACGGACCGTGTGACGGTCGTCACGCCACCCCCTCCGGAGCGGGCCCCTTGGAACCCTCTCCAGAACCTCGCTAATTTAATATGTAAAATTGTACAGGTATTCACTGTAAATCCCCCCCGCCCCACGCGCATCAAATCGTTATCCGGAGTTCAACATTCCGACCGGTTGGCCGGTACCGAACACCGTCGGGCGAGCACGACAAAGGGGCCGCTTACCGGACCCGGCGGAGTCCGGTAAGCGGCCCCTTTAAAGAGCCTTTGGCCTATCAGGCCTCAGTGCGCTGGGCGGGAATCCCGGCCAGCAGAGCGCGCACCTCCGCCTCACGGTAACGGCGGTGACCGCCGAGCGTGCGAATCGACGTCAGCTTGCCCGCCTTGGCCCAACGGGTGACCGTCTTCGGGTCCACGCGGAACATGGTGGCAACCTCTGCCGGCGTCAGCAGCGGCTCAGCATCAGGGGTACGAGCGGTCATGAGCGGCCTCCTCGGGAGAACCGAACCAGGGCGGTTCTATCCTTCAAATTCTGCACCTTGGCCCGCGATGCCCGAAATGGCATAGACGGGCCGAGTCGGTTATAGGACGAACGGCTTGTCCTGGTGTCTACAACTACACCATCCGTCCAGCCCTATCGACCAAACCGCCAAAATTGACCCCTCACGGGTTCAAGGCCGACGGATGGCGATGGACCACCCCATAACGGACAGTCACAAAGCAATGACATCCGGTTACGAGGGGACCAGACCCTCCGTTTCCCCGCAAAGCACGCATCGACTCCAGAACCACCCAAAAGTGGGCACGCTCACGTGAAGTTGGGCTGGTTGTCCCATTTTTGCACATAGGGGTAAGTTCGCGTCAACGGTGAGTAGTGTCACGTTCGACAGCTATTGACCCGAACCAGGACCTTGGTCATCGCGCCCGCGGTCCTTAGGACTCTTACAGTCATACACGCACGGTCCGACGTCAGTTCGCGTGCCGCAGCGCCAGCACCCGGCGCCACCGCGCCGTCAGTTCCCCGTGCACGCGCAGTGCCTCGGCGGTGTCCCCCGCCCGAAGCGCGCGCAGCCCCTCCTCCAGCTCCCCCGCCGAACGGTCCGCCAGCAGCCGCTCCGGGCCCAGCAGATGCACCAGGCCCCCGTAGTCCAGTTCCACCAGCGAGCGCGGGTGGAACTCCTCCAGCCAGCGCCCGACCAGCTCCGCCCCCTGCACCAGCTCCCCGTCCGGCAGCGCCTCGCGCAGCGCCCGGAAGGCCCGCGCCACCCGCCGGCGCGCCTGCGCCATCGGCACCAGGTAGAACAGTGCCGCCGGCCGGTCCCCCCGCTCCTGCCCTTCTTCTTCCCCTCCCCGTCCGTCCGCCGGCCCGGCCCCGCCCGGCACGAAGCAGCGGTCCTCGTCCCCGAACGGCAGGAACCAGTGCACCGGCACCTCCCACCTGCTGGTCAGGATCCACGGCCGGGCGTCCGGGTGCTCGGACCGCCAGCGCTCCCGGTCCGCCTCGGCGGCCGCCCGGGTCACCGGCGGCAGCGCGGTGTCCAGCAGCGCCACCGGCACCCCGGCCCGCAGCTCCTCCAGCGCCTGCCAGCTGCGCAGTCTGGTCGCCCACGGGGAGACGTACAGTACGCCGTCCACCACCCGCAGGTACGCCCGCCCGCTCTCCCGCTCGGGCAGCGCCCGGGGCGTGCGGGCGGCCAGCCCGGCGAGCGCCTCCCGCTGCTCCTCCAGCACCGCCGCCGCCACCGGCTGCGCCGGCTCCACGGCGTCCGGCCCGTGCTCCGCCGCGTAGGCCCGCCAGTGCGCCCGCTCGGCCTCCGGGTAGGCGGCCAGCGGCTCGTACACCCGCAGGTGGGCCGCGTAGGGCGGCTGTACGGAAGTGCGTACGACGGTCACGTCCTGCATGGTCGCACGCGCCGCCGGGCCCCGGGAGAGCACGCCCCCGAACCGTTCGCATCCGCACCCTGCACCCGTTCCCGTCTCACCCTTCGGACGACTGGCCCCAGCTCGGACGAGACGGCGGATCGGCGGCGCGCACGCGGCTACGCTTCGCCTTAGGCGCCCGCACCACAGCAGCGGGCCTTCGATACTGGAGTCACCACAGTGACCGACGTACAGACCCCCGCCACGCACCCCGCACCCGGCGTGCTCAGCAGGATCTTCCGTACCGAACAGGACGGTGCCCCCGGCGACGGTCACGAGCAGGTCGTCCTCTGCCACGACCGCAGCTCGGGCCTGAAGGCGATCATCGCCATCCACTCGACCGCCCTGGGCCCGGCCCTCGGCGGCACCCGCTTCTTCCCGTACGCCTCCGAGGAGGCGGCGCTGGAGGACGCGCTGAACCTGTCCCGCGGAATGTCCTACAAGAACGCGCTGGCCGGACTGGACCTCGGCGGCGGCAAGGCCGTCATCATCGGCGACCCGAACAAGGACAAGAACGAGGCGATGCTCCGGGCCTACGGCCGCTTCGTCGAGTCCCTGCGCGGCCGCTACATCACCGCCTGCGACGTGGGCACCTACGTCCAGGACATGGACGTCATCGCCCGCGAGACCGAGTTCGTGACCGGCCGCTCGCCCGAGCACGGCGGCGCCGGCGACTCGTCCATCCTGACCGCCTTCGGCGTCTTCCAGGGCATGCGCGCCACCGCCCAGGCCCGCTGGGGCCAGCCGACCCTGCGCGGCAAGCGGGTCGGCGTCGCGGGTGTCGGCAAGGTCGGCCACTACCTGGTCGGTCACCTGGTCGCGGACGGCGCCACGGTCGTCGTCACCGACGTCTCCGAGGCTGCCGTCAACCGCGTGCGCGCGGCCCACCCGGAGGTGGAGGTGGTCGCCGACACCGCCGCCCTGATCCAGGCCAAGCTGGACGTCTACGCCCCCTGCGCCCTCGGCGGCGCACTGACCGACGCCACGGTGGCGGCGCTGGGCGAGCTCGGCACCTCGATCGTCTGCGGCGCGGCCAACAACCAGCTGGCCCACCCGGGCGTCGAGAAGGACCTGGCCGACCGCGGCATCCTCTACGCGCCGGACTACCTGGTGAACTCCGGCGGCGTCATCCAGGTCGCCGACGAGATCGACGGCTTCAACTTCGAGCGGGCCAAGAACAAGGCGACCAGGATCTTCGACACCACCCTGGAGATCTTCACCCGGGCCGCCACCGACGGCGTCCCGCCGGCGGTCGCCGCCGACCGCCTGGCCGAGAAGCGGATGCGCGAGATCAGCGCCCTGCGCACGGTGCTGCTGCCCGGCGCCCGCCGCGCCTGACCGGGCCGGTGACCGACCCCGTGATGCGCGGGTGGCCTCCACAGCGGCCACCCGCGCATCACGATGTGGAACCGGATTCTCACTTCTCCGCCCGAACGGGTGATCCGAGGTCCCCGTAGGGGGGATAATCGATCCCGGAACGACGGAGCCGAGCCACCACCGAACAGCGCGCAAACCGCCGCAAAACCTCCGCTGACCTGGGAAGACCCGGTCGCGGACGCGGTCTGTGCGCGCCACGTCACACCGACGACGTACCGTCCGGCGGCGGAAACAGGTACCGTTAATGCTCCAGGGGACGGCTTCTCCACTTCGGGCAGGCCGATCCCGAACATGAACACGTGTCAGACTCGGGGCCGTGAGCCCCGCCGTTGAGGGGGTCGACCCATGGGGCGCGGCCGGGCCAAGGCCAAGCAGACGAAGGTCGCCCGCCAGCTGAAGTACAACAGCGGCGGCTTCGACGCTAACCGTCTGTCCAACGAGCTGGGCGTATCTCCGTCCACCGCCTCGATCGAGCCGGAGCCGATCGAGGAAGAGGACGACGACGACCCGTACGCGGAGTACGCAGCCCGCTACGGCGACCTCGATGACGAGGACGACAACGAGCCGGGCACCGGGCCGTCGCGGGCCTCCCGCCGCTCGTAACCACAGCAGTCCCGCCGGCCGGTCCGGGCGCCCAGGGCGCCGGGCCGGTCTTCGGCGTTCCCTCGTACCGCGTTGCTCCGCACGGTCCGCCGACGGCCTGCACCGCGTGCGAGAGGGCCCCTCCGGTGCACCGGAGGGGCCCTCTCGTCGTCACGGTCCGGGTCAGTTCGCCCGGAAGCCCTCGTAGGCGTTGTAGAGGGCCGCGCCGCCCTCGTGCTCGTCGGTGCGCTCGACGATGTCGCCGAGCAGCCAGGCCTCCACGCCGCGGTCCTCCAGGATCGACAGCACGACGTCCACCGAGTGCGGCGGGACGACCGCGACCATGCCGACGCCCATGTTCAGCGTCTTCTCGATCTCCAGGGTGGCCACCCGGCCGACCTCGGCGACGGTCCGGAAGACCGGCAGCGGGGTCCAGGTGCCGCGGTCCAGGCGGGCGTGCAGGCCGTCCGGGATCACCCGGGCCAGGTTGGCCGCCAGGCCGCCACCGGTGACGTGCGAGAAGGCGTGCACCTCGGTGGCGCGGGTGAGCGCCAGGCAGTCCAGCGAGTAGATCCGGGTCGGCTCCAGCAGCTCCTCGCCGAGGGTGCGGCCGAACTCCTCGACCTTGCGGTCCAGCTTCCAGCCGGCCTCGTTCAGCAGCACGTGGCGGACCAGCGAGTAGCCGTTGGAGTGCAGGCCGGAGGCGGCCATCGCGATCACCACGTCGCCGGCCCGGACCCGGTCCGCGCCGAGCAGCGCGTCGGCCTCCACCACACCGGTGCCGGCGCCCGCGACGTCGTACTCGTCCGGGCCCAGCAGGCCCGGGTGCTCGGCGGTCTCGCCACCGACCAGGGCGCAGCCGGCCAGCGCGCAGCCCTCGGCGATGCCCTTGACGATCGCGGCGACCCGCTCCGGGACGACCTTGCCGACGCAGATGTAGTCGGTCATGAACAGCGGCTCGGCGCCGCACACCACCAGGTCGTCGACGACCATGCCGACCAGGTCGTGGCCGATGGTGTCGTGCTTGTCCATGGCGGCGGCGATGGCCACCTTGGTCCCCACGCCGTCGGTGGCCGAGGCCAGCAGCGGCCGCTCGTAGTCCTTGAAGGCGGACACGTCGAAGAGGCCGGCGAAGCCGCCGAGACCGCCGACCACCTCGGGGCGGTTGGCCTTCTTCACCCACTGCTTCATGAGCTCGACGGCGCGGTCGCCCGCCTCGATGTCGACACCGGCGGCGGCGTAGGTGGCGCCGTTCTGGTTGCTGGTCACTGCGTGCGGCCCTTTCGGGTCAGGTGGGGGCGGTTCTTGAACAGCCGGGGGTGGAACAGCGGTGGGGCCCCGGTTCGCGGGACCCCACCGTGCGTTCGTTACGGGCGGCGCAGCGCGTCGGCCGCGCCCGCCCCGCCGAGCAGCGCCTGGACGCCGTCCAGGTCACTGCCGCTGGTCGGCTTGCCACGGACGGCCGGCTGCTGCTGGCCGCCCTTGATCTCGGCCTCCAGCAGGAGCTTGCCGAGCAGCGCCGGGTCCGGCAGCTCCATCGGGTACTCGCCGTCGAAGCAGGCCCGGCAGAGCCGGTCCTTCGGCTGGGTGGTGGCCTCGATCATGCCGTCGATCGAGATGTAGGCGAGCGAGTCGGCGCCGAGCGTGCGGCCGATCTCCTCCACCGTCATCCCGTTGGCGATCAGCTCCGCGCGGGTGGCGAAGTCGATGCCGAAGAAGCAGGGCCACTTCACCGGCGGCGAGGAGATCCGGATGTGCACCTCGGCGGCGCCCGCCTCGCGCAGCATCCGCACCAGCGCGCGCTGGGTGTTGCCGCGCACGATCGAGTCGTCCACGACCACCAGGCGCTTGCCCGCGATGACCTCGCGCAGCGGGTTGAGCTTGAGCCGGATGCCGAGCTGGCGGATGGTCTGGCTGGGCTGGATGAAGGTGCGGCCCACGTAGGCGTTCTTCACCAGGCCGGAGCCGTACGGGATGCCGCTGGCCTCGGCGTAGCCGATCGCGGCGGGGGTGCCGGACTCGGGCGTCGCTATCACCAGGTCCGCCTCGACGGGCGCCTCCTTCGCCAGCCGGCGGCCCATCTCCACGCGGGAGAGGTGCACGTTGCGGCCGGCGATGGTGGTGTCGGGGCGGGCCAGGTAGACGTACTCGAAGACGCAGCCCTTGGGCTTGGCCTCGGCGAACCGGGAGGTGCGCAGGCCGTTCTCGTCGATGGCGATGAGCTCGCCGGGCTCGACCTCGCGGATGAAGGAGGCGCCGACGATGTCCAGCGCCGCCGTCTCGGAGGCGACCACCCAGCCGCGTTCCAGCCGGCCGAGCACCAGCGGGCGGATGCCCTGCGGGTCGCGGGCGGCGTAGAGGGTGTGCTCGTCCATGAAGACGAGCGAGAACGCGCCCTTGACCTTGGGCAGCACGACCTTGGCCGTCTCCTCGATGGAGAGGTCCGGGTGGCCGGCGAGCAGGGCCGTCACCAGGTCGGTGTCGTTGGTCGCGGCGGTCCGGCCGGAGCGCGAGACGTGCTCCTCGCCGGGGAGTTCGGCGACCATGGCCGCCAGTTCGGCGGTGTTCACCAGGTTTCCGTTGTGCCCGAGGGCCAGCGAACCGTTCACGGTCGCCCGGAAGGTCGGCTGGGCGTTCTCCCAGACCGAGGAACCGGTGGTCGAGTAGCGGGCGTGTCCGACGGCGATATGCCCGTGCAGCGACCCCAGCGAGGCCTCGTCGAAGACCTGGGAGACGAGTCCCATGTCTTTGAAGACGAGAATCTGGGAGCCGTTGCTCACTGCGATGCCCGCGGATTCCTGACCGCGGTGCTGCAGGGCGTAAAGGCCGAAGAACGTGAGCTTGGCGACCTCCTCGCCGGGAGCCCAGACACCGAAGACGCCACACGCGTCCTGGGGGCCTTTCTCACCGGGAAGAAGATCGTGGTTGAGTCTTCCGTCACCACGTGGCACGTCTTCGAGTCTAGGGCAGCTGACTCGGCCTTCCGGAACCCGGGACTGCGGGTTTGTCCGCCGACCACGAGTTAACGCGCGTAGACAAAACCCCTTACGGGGCCGGGATTTCGGGTGGGGGGAATTCCGGCGGGTGGCGGTTGGCCTTGTGGTTCGCGCCCGTTGGGGAGTTCCGTGTGCGTAGCGGCGGGGGTCGGCGCGCGGACGAACGTGAGCCTGCTCACCCGGGCGTTCACCGGGCGGTCGCGCGGACGATTCCGCGGCGACCAGGCCCGTTCCACGCCGCCGGCAGCCGCTACGCCGCCGGCAGCAGCAGGCCCCAGGCCCCCGGGTGCACCGTCCAGGTCCGGGCCCGGACCGGGCCGACCGGGTGGCCGTCCGCCTCGTAGCCGAAGCCGCGCCCGACCACCGAGACGCTCGCCGCCCGGGCGCGCACCAGGGCGCCGGAGGCCGCGACCACGACCTCCATCTCACCCGTCCCGTCCGAGGCGCCGGACGGGAGCGTGACCTGGACCAGCCGGACCGGCCGGTGGACGTCCGCGAGCAGTCGGCCGTCGGCCTCGACCCGGACCCGGGAGCTGTGGTCGGCACCGTCCGGGGTGAGTGCGTTCGCCTGCTCGGCCGCAGCCAGTTTCGCCCATAGCGAACGCCAGCCACCCGTACGGCCCACCGGCCGACGCGCACCCCCGCCGGTGATCCGCACCCCGCCCAGCGCCACTCCGCCGCCGTCGTCCACCAGCAGGTCCAGTCGGCGCGGCGCGCCCGACAGCACGGCCCGCGCGGCCCGCACCGGCTCCCCCGGCACGCCGAGCGCGCGGGCCGCCGCCAGCTCCTCCGAGCGGCCGACCGGAACCATGCCCACCGGTTCTGCGCCCAGCTCACGCTGCCGGTGCAGGGCCTGGAGCACCCGTTGCAGCGCGAGGTCGGAACCGATCACCACCGGTCGCCTCCGCCCCCGGTGCGAAAGCACCCGGTCGAGCTCGGAAGGGCTCTCCGGAAAGGCCACCTTGGCGTCCGCGCCCCCGCAGAGCACGTCCTTCGCGATCCGCACCGACTCGCCGTCGGTCTGCCGGGCCACCGGGTCGAGGAGCAGCAGGAGCGGCTCCGGGCCGCCGGTAGCAGGCGTGGACAGGGACGACACGACCGGTCCTTCCTCAGGTAATCTCTCGGTGCAAGAGCCCCTTGCGCCATTGCGCCAGGGGCTTCGTCTATCTCGGGGCAGACTGCGGCCTACGCAGGATGCCCCAACCGGAAGGGGTGTACGCCTGTGCCGGCACTCGTGCTCGTTGGCGCTCAGTGGGGAGACGAGGGCAAGGGGAAGGCCACCGACCTCCTCGGCGGCTCCGTCGACTACGTGGTCCGCTACCAGGGCGGCAACAACGCCGGTCACACGGTGGTCATCGGCGACCAGAAGTACGCCCTGCACCTGCTGCCTTCCGGAATCCTCAGCCCGAACGTGACGCCGGTGATCGGCAACGGCGTCGTGATCGACCCGGCCGTGCTGCTCTCCGAGCTGGCCGGCCTGAACGAGCGCGGCATCGACACCTCGAAGCTGCTGGTCTCGGGCAACGCCCACCTGATCACGCCGTACCACCGCACCCTGGACAAGGTCACCGAGCGCTTCCTCGGCAAGCGCCGGATCGGCACCACCGGCCGCGGCATCGGCCCGACCTACGCGGACAAGATCAACCGCGTCGGCATCCGGGTCCAGGACCTGTTCGACGAGTCGATCCTGCGCCAGAAGATCGAGGCGGCGCTGCACGACAAGAACCAGATCCTGGTCAAGCTGTACAACCGCCGCACCATCCCGGCCGACCTGGTGGTCGAGGAGTACCTGGGCTACGCGGAGAAGATCAGGCCCTTCCTCGCCGACACCACCCTCGTCCTGGACGAGGCGCTGAAGGCGAACAAGGTCGTCCTGCTGGAGGGCGGCCAGGGCACCCTGCTCGACGTCGACCACGGCACGTACCCCTTCGTGACCTCGTCGAACCCGACCGCGGGCGGCGCCTGCACCGGCGCCGGCATCGGCCCGACCAAGATCGACCGGGTCATCGGCATCCTCAAGGCCTACACCACCCGCGTCGGCTCCGGCCCGTTCCCGACCGAGCTGTTCGACGCGGACGGCGAGGCGCTGCGCCGGATCGGTGGCGAGCGCGGTGTCACCACCGGCCGCGACCGCCGCTGCGGCTGGTTCGACGCCGTCATCGCGCGCTACGCGACCCGGGTCAACGGCCTCACCGACTTCTTCCTCACCAAGCTGGACGTGCTGACCGGCTGGGAGCAGATCCCGGTCTGCGTCGCGTACGAGATCGACGGCAAGCGGGTCGAGGAGCTCCCCTACAACCAGTCGGACTTCCACCACGCCAAGCCGGTCTACGAGACCCTGCCGGGCTGGAACGAGGACATCAGCAAGGCGAAGTCCTTCGCCGAGCTGCCGAAGAACGCCCAGGCCTACGTGAAGGCGCTGGAGGAGATGTCGGGCGCGCCGATCTCGGCCATCGGCGTCGGCCCGGGCCGCGACGAGACGATCCAGATCAACTCGTTCATCTGAGCCCGGCCTCGCGTTCCGAGGGCCCCGCGGATCCGTTCCGCGGGGCCCTTCGCCGTACCCGGTGCAGACATTTGCACTAGTGCAGACATCTATTGCGTCTAGTGCAGAGCCCCGCTACGTTCGGATCATGACCGCGAAGCTGCCCTCACCCGTCACCCTCACCGGCCGCCACATCCGCCTGGAGCCGCTGGAGCGCCGCCACCTCTCCGGCCTCTGGGACTCCATCGGCCACGACCCCGAGGTCTGGCGCTGGATCCCCGTCCACGTGCCCGCCTCGGAGGAGGACCTCGGCGCGCTGCTCGACGTCCGCCTCGCCGAGGCGGCGAGCGGGGAGTCGGTCTACTTCGCCGCCGTCGACCTCGCGAGCGGCACGGCGGTCGGCGTCACCGGCTACCACGACTTCAGCGCGGAGAACGAGTACCTGGAGATCGGCGGCACCTGGTACGCCCGCTCGGTCTGGCGCACGGCGGTCAACACCGAGGCCAAGCTGCTGCTGCTCACCCACGCCTTCGAGGAGCTGGGCATGGGCCGCGTCTTCTGGAAGACCGACGCCCGCAACGAGCGTTCGCGCACCGCGATCCAGCGCCTCGGCGCGCAGTTCGAGGGCGTCCACCGCCGCCACCGGCTCCGCCCCGACGGCACCTGGCGGGACAGCGCCTACTTCGCGATGCTCGCCGACGAGTGGCCGGCCGCCAAGTCCCGTCTGTCGGAGCGGCTTTCGCGGGGCTGAGCCGCGGATCGGCGGAGTTCGGCGGCCACTTCCGCTACTTCCGCTCGCCGGCGGCGGAACGGCCGGCCGCGAACTCCCGCTTCACCGGGCGTGGTTCGTGCGCCTGGATGTTCACCAGCCAGACCAGCCAGCCGACGAACAGGACGGCGAGCAGGAGCACCGACAGTCCGGCGACGAGGAGCGCATTCACCGGGACGCGGAAATGCGCTGAAGAGGGCGGGGCCGGCGGGGAGGGCCGGGGGGCGAGGAGAGGGGCATGGCTGTCTCCGGTCGGTGATTTCGGGCGCCGCGACCATGCATCTGGCGTGTCATTACGGCCGACTGACGGCGGTTCGACGACTGTTTAGGCGGCAACAAGTCAGTGAGTGACACGGACGACCATAGGGTCAAGGTGCCAGAGTTGCTACCGAGCGGGAAGACGTTCACTCCATCGTGGGGTATCCCCCGTTTCGCTGGCTAGGGCCCGGTGTGCGCGGCACACTTCACCGGAAGCATCGCCCCAGCCGCGACCCGGAGAAGAGAGACATGCCACCCCGCCTGTCGCCGACCGTCCGCCAGCAGCGCCTCGGGATCGAGCTGCGCAGGATGCGCGAACACGTGGGCGTCACGCCCAAGAGCCTGGCCGCCACCATCGGCACCGACCTGCCCAAGATCTCCCAGATGGAGAACGGGAAGTCGGGGATCAGCGCCGAGCGGCTCCGGATCTGGGCGCGCACCTGCGGCTGCGAGGACGGCCCCTACCTGGACGCGCTGTTGACGATGACGCAGGACCGGCGCAAGTACTGGTGGGACGGCTACCGCGGCCGGCTGCCGAACGGGATCATCGACATCGCGGAGATGGAGCACCACGCGGCCTCCCTGTCCATCCTGAACAGCACCTTCATCCCCGGCCTGCTGCAGACCCCGGAGTACGCCGCCGCGGTGTTCGAGCGGCTGCCCCCGCAGTACCGGCAGGAGGCGGACGTCCGGAAGGCGTTCCGGATCCGGCGCCAGCAGATCTTCGTCGATCACCCGAAGCCCTACAGCGCATTCCTGCACGAGTCCGCGCTGCGCATGCAGTTCGGCGGTCCGGACGTGCTGCGCGACCAGTTGCGGAGCCTGCTGGAGAATTCCGAACGGCCGGGCGTGGAGATCCGGGTGATCCCGTTCAGCGTGCCCACCTACACCGGCTCCGGGGAGAGCCTGTACCTCGCCCGCGGGCCGGTTCCGGAGCTCGACACCGTCCAGATCGATCTCTCCCACGGGCCGAAATTCGTGCACACCCAGGCCGAGCTGGCCTCCTACCGCCGGATCAAGGAGGAGACCGCGGCGATCTCGCTCGGCCCGGACGAGTCCCGGGACTTCATCCGGGCCTTACTGAAAGACTTCGCATGAGTACGTGGCGCAATACGTGGCGCAAGGCGTCGGCGAGCGGCGAGAGCACCGACTGCGTCGAGGTCAGAGCGGCGGGCGGACTGGTGGAGATCCGGGAGTCGGACCGGCCCGAGGTCATCGTGCAGACCACGCCGCGCAAGTGGGCCGCCTTCGTCCGCGGGGTGAAGTCCGGGGAGTTCGACCGGTACGGTGACTTCTCCCGGCCGTGACCTCCGGCCCGGCCCGCCGCGGACGCCGGGGCCCTTCTCTTTGCCCTAGGCTTGCAGCCCACAGTGGATCCCTGCGCCTGGCACGGCACTCCGGGTGGGGTGCGCGTGCGGGAGAAATCGGAGCATCCGAGGATGGCTCGGCACCTGATCACCAGCGCCCTTCCCTACATCAACGGGATCAAGCACCTGGGCAACATGGTCGGGTCCATGCTCCCGGCGGACGTCTACGCCCGCTACCTGCGCCGACGAGGGCACGAGGTGCTGTTCATCTGCGCCACCGACGAGCACGGCACGCCCGCCGAACTGGCCGCCCAGGAAGCCGGGTTGCCGGTCGCGGAGTTCTGCGCCCGGGCGCACGACGCGCAGCGGGCGGTGTACGACGGCTTCGCGCTCTCCTTCGACCACTTCGGCCGCAGCTCCTCGCCGCAGAACCGGGAGATCACCCAGGAGATCGCCCGCGAGCTCCAGCGCAACGGCTTCATCGAGGAGCGCGCGATCCGCCAGGTGTACTCCAACGCCGACGGCCGCTTCCTGCCGGACCGCTACATCGTCGGCACCTGCCCGCACTGCGGCTACGACAAGGCCCGCGGCGACCAGTGCGAGAACTGCACCCGGGTGCTGGACCCGACGGACCTGCTGGAACCGCGCTCGGCGATCAGCGGCAGCTCCGACCTGGAGGTCCGGGAGACCCGCCACCTGTTCCTGCTCCAGTCCAAGCTCACCGAGGAGGTCGAGGACTGGATCGCCACCCACGCCGACGACTGGCCGGTGCTGGCCTCCTCGATCGCCCGCAAGTGGCTGACGGAGGGCCTCCAGGACCGCTCGATCACCCGCGACCTGGAGTGGGGCGTCCCGGTGCCGGCCGACGTGTGGCCCGAACTGGCCGCCGAGGGCAAGGTGTTCTACGTCTGGTTCGACGCCCCGATCGAGTACATCGGCGCCACCAAGGAGTGGGCGGACGCGGCCCCGGCCGGGCAGCTGCGGGACTGGAAGTCCTGGTGGTACGAGGCCGACGAGACCGTCCGGTACACCGAGTTCATGGGCAAGGACAACGTCCCGTTCCACACCGTGATGTTCCCGGCCACGCTGCTCGGCTCGCGCCGCCCGTGGAAGAAGGTCGACTACGTCAAGGCCTTCAACTGGCTGACGTACTACGGCGGGAAGTTCTCCACCAGCCAGAAGCGCGGCGTCTTCGGCAACGACGCGCTGGAACTGCTGCCCGCCGACTACTGGCGCTACTTCATGATGGCGCACGCGCCCGAGTCGGACGACTCCAGCTTCACCTGGGACCTCTTCGCCTCGGTGGTCAACAAGGACCTCGCCGACACCCTCGGCAACTTCGTCAACCGGGTGCTCTCCTTCAGCCGCAAGCGCTTCGGCGACGACGTCCCGGGCGGCCACGCTCCGGGCGAGGCCGAGCAGCGGCTCGGCGAGCAGATCGCCGCCCTGCTCGCCGAGTACGAGGGCCAGCTGGACGCCCTCAACTTCCGCAAGGCGGCGCAGGCCCTGCGCGCGCTGTGGAGCGCGGGCAACGCGTACCTGGACGAGAAGGCGCCCTGGCTCCAGGTGAAGACCGACCCGGACGCGGCGGCGCTGACCCTGCGCACCGCGATGAACCTGATCCACCTGTACGCGGTGGTCTCCGAGCCGTTCATCCCGGCCGCCGCGGCGGCGATGCGCGGGGCCTTCACGCTGCCCGAGGACTCGCCGGCCGCCACCCGCGACTGGATCGGCCCGCAGGAGGCCCGGGCGCTGGACCTGGTGCCGGCCGGGACGGCGTTCACGGTGCCGCCGGTGCTGTTCGCCAAGATCACGGACGAGGACCTGGCGGCCTGGACGGCGCGCTTCGGCGGCTCGGCGGCGTAGCGGTCGCGCTGCGGACGTGAGGAGGCGGGGCCCGGGAGTGAACCAGGCCCCGCCTCCGTTGCGCCCCCGCCCTCAGCCGATCAGGTCCAGCGCGCCCGTCCCGGTGAGGTCGTACGCCCCGGCGAGGACCAGGAAGAGCAGCACCGCCAGCGTCAGCCCGGTGTAGTGCAGCCGCCCGAACAGGTTCCACCAGCGCCCGCGCCAGGCCAGCACCGTGCAGACCGCCATCGCCGGGCTGAACAGCAGGGCCGTCACGACCAGTGCCGGGACCGCGGTCAGCAGCGGCGAGTCGCCCAGGAACAGCGTCTGGTCGAGCGCGTTGGCGTCCGCCGTCAGCAGGACGAAGCAGCCGGTCGCGGCGAGCAGCAGCGCCCCGGTGGTCCAGCCGAGCAGCCGGACGACGGGCCGGTCCGCCCGGCCCCGGCGGCGCACCGGGCGGACCGCCGCGGCCACCGGCCGGCCCAGCACGGTCAGGACGAGCACGGCGAGGCTGCCGACCGCGACCGCCTGGTGCAGGCCGGGTGCCTGGTACCAGGAGAGCCGCTGGTAGGCGACGGTCGGGTCGGCGTCGGTGAGCAGCGCGAGGGTGCCGTCGGCGGACCGCTGGAAGGCGATCCGCGCGGTGCCGCCGACCTGCCGGAACAGGCCGGGTTCGAGCTGCTCCTACTGCGTCTCCTCCGCCTCCGGGTTCCGGGTGACCGGACCGGTGACGGTGAGCCGGCCGTGCTCGGCGGTGACGTGCAGGGAGCCCATCAGGGCGGCGGCCCTGGTGAGGTCGGCGTGGCTGGTGCGGGTGGAGCGGTAGTCGCCGGTGTAGGCGTCCAGGCCGCCGGTGAGCGGGGCGGCCGCGGCGACCGGGGCAGCGGGCAGGAAGCGGTCGAGGAAGGCGTCGAGCACCTGTTGGGTGGCCCACCCGCCGGAGGCGCCGGTGCCGTCCCCGTCGAGGGTCACGTAGAGGCCGATGCCGCGCTGCGGCAGCAGGGCCAGGTTGCTGTGGAAACCGGGCACGTCGCCGTCCTTGACCAGCAGCTGCTCGTCGCCGTGGGTGCGCTGTTCCAGCAGGTAGGCCAGGCCGGGCAGGCGCGGGTCGGGGCCGTGGTGGCGGGCCAGCAGCCGGGTGACGGAGGCCGGGTCGAGGAGCCGGCGGCCGGGCGGCCCGGGTAGCTGTCCCTGACCTGGAAGGCGGTCAGGTAGTGGTTGACGTCGGTGCCCAGGTCCAGCTTCCCCGCCGCGACCTGCTGGAGGACGGCGATCGCGGTGAACACCTTGGCGTCCGAGCCCATGAAGAAGGCGGTCCTCGCCGGATCGACCGGCTTGTTCGTCCTGACGTCCGAGACGCCGTATCCGCCGGAGAAGACCTCCCGCCCGCCGGCCACCACGGTCACGGCGGCCCCGGGGATCCGGTGCTCGGCGAGCAGCCGGGGAACCAGCCCGTCGAACAGGGCTCTCACCTCGCCGGGGTCGGGCGAGGACGGCGGCGTGCCGTTTCCGGCCGCCGGCCCGGCGGCGTGGGCCGGGGTGAGGCCCTGGAGGAAGAGGCCGAGGGCGGCCAGCGCCAGGACCGACGTCCAACTCTGGTACCAGGACGGCGTACTGAAGGCCCAGGTCACCGACGACGGCACCGGCGGCGCCGACCCCTCGCGCGGCACCGGGCTGCGCGGCCTGGAACGGCGGCTTGCTACCTTCGACGGCGTCCTGGCCGTCCGCAGCCCGCTCGGCGGCCCCACAACCCTGACGATGGAGCTGCCGTGCGAGTTGTCCTCGCCGAGGACCTCTTCCTCCTGAGGGACGGGCTGGTCCGAATGCTGGAGGCCTACGACTTCGAGGTCGTGGCCGCGGTGGACACCGGACCGGCCCTCCTGGAGGCCCTGCTCACCGAACGCCCGGACGTGGCCGTCGTGGACGTGCGGCTGCCCCCGACGTTCACCGACGAGGGACTCCAGGCGGCGCTGGAGGCACGGAAGCGGATACCCGGGCTGCCGGTGCTCGTGCTCTCCCAGTACGTCGAGCAGCTCTACGCCAAGGAACTGCTCGCCGACGGCAGCGGTGCGATCGGCTACCTGCTGAAGGACCGGGTCTTCGACCCCGACGAGTTCGTGGAGACCGTCCGCCGGGTGGCGTCCGGCGGCACCGCGCTCGACCCGCAGGTGATCGCCATGCTGGTCAGCAGCACCGAACGCAACAAGCCGCTGGACCGCCTGACGCCGCGTGAGCGCGAGGTGCTGGAGCTGATGGCGGAGGGCCGCTCCAACGCGGCGATCGCCGAGCGGATGGTGATCACCGAGCGGGCGGTGAAGAAGCACACCGCCAACATCTTCCTCAAGCTCGACCTGCCGCCCTCGGAGGAGGACCACCGTCGGGTGCTGGCCGTGCTGGCCTTCCTGGAGGTCACTCCCTGAGCTGCTCCGCCCGGTCCGCAGCGCGCGCTGCCGCCGCCGTCTCCTCGGCCGCCGTCTCCACGGCCACCGTCTCCACGGCCACCGTCTCCTCGGCCACCCAGGCGAGGTAGCCCGGGCTGCCGCCCGTCACCGGTACGGCGATCAGCTCGGGCGTCCCGTAGGAGTGCAGCCCGGCCACGAACGCGCCCAGCCGGTCCACGAGTTCGGCCCTGGTCTTGAGGTCGATCCGCCACTCCTCGGCATCCTGCACCTCGCCGTCCCACCAGTACACCGACCGTACGGGGTACACCTGGGCGCAGGCCGCCAGCCGCTCCCGCACCACGGCGGACGCCAGGGCCCGGGCCTGCTCCTCGCTCTCGTGGGTCGTGGTCACCACGACGAAGCCCTGCTCGCTCGCTGTCATGCCCCGACGGTATCCCGGGGCCGGACGGCGAACCCGCTGCGGCTCACCTCGCCCGTCCGCGACAGTTCGGGCAGGCCCGCCAGGAGCACGGCGGGTCTCCCGCCGTGCGGGCCGCTTTCCCGCTGCCCCGGCCGTTTTCCCGCTGCCCCGGCCGTTTTCCGGTTGCTCCGGCCGCTCCGCGGTTGCCACGATCACCCGATGACGACCTTCACCGGCCACGACGGCACCCGGCTCGGCTACCGCGTGCTCGGCGGGGGCGAGCCGCTGCTCGTCCTCGCCGGCGGCGCGATGCGCGACTCCGCGTACCTCGGCGACCTCGGCGGTCTCTCCGCGCACCGCGCCCTGCACGTCCTCGACCTGCGCGGAACGGGCCGCTCGGAGCACCCGGCCGACCCGGCGAGCTACCGGGTCGACCGGCAGGTGGCGGACGTCGAGGCCTTCCGGTCGCACCTCGGGCTCGACCGGGCGGACGTCCTCGCCCACTCCGCCGGCTGCTCGCTCGCCACCCTGTACGCACTGCGGCACCCCAAACGCACCGGGCGGCTGGTACTGGTCACGCCCAGCCTCCGGATCTTCGGCGGCACCGCCACCGAGGACGACTACCGCGAGGCGGCCGAGGCCCGCGGCCTCGCCGAGGAGGAGTGGTACCCGGCCGCCCTGGCCGCCGTCCGCAGCGCCTTCACCGGGGGCGCCGCCGACCCCGACGTCGTGGCACCGCTCTTCCACGGCGACTGGAACGCCGGCGCCCGCGCCCACGAGGCCGGCCGCGCCGCCCAGAGCCACCCGGAGGCCGCGGCGGCGTACCACGGCGGCGGTTTCCGGCCCGCCGCCGTGCGCGCCGGAGTCGCAGAACTCCCCTCCCCGGCGCTCCTGTTGGCCGGCGAGTACGACCCCGACCCGCGGCCCGGGGCGGTCCGCGCCACGGCCGCGCTGTTCCGCCGCGCCCGTGCCGTCGTCCAGCCCGCGGCCGGCCACTACCCGTGGCTGGACGACCCGGCCGCCTTCACCCGTACGGTGGCCGGCTTCCTCGCGCCCTGACCAAGCGCCCGCCGGGGCGGTCCCGCGACCGTTGTCCTTCCGCCGTACGCCGCCGGCGGAGCCGCCGGGTCAGTCCCGGCGGGCCGTGTGGACGGTCATCGCGGAGAGGTAGAAGGCGTCCGGGCGGTGCAGGATGCCGGTGGGGGCGTCCTCGGCGAGCAGGGCTTCCAGCGTGGCCCGGTCCTCGGCGTCGAGCTGTTCGGCGAGCTGGTCGCGCAGTCGGGTCAGCCGGGCGTGCAGGTAGCCGCGGACGGGCCCGGCGAGCGGGGCGGGGTGGTCGACCAGGAAGGTGCGGGTGCCGGTCGGGGTCAGCCCGGCCCGCGTGAGCATGGCCGGCCAGTCCTCGATCTCCGCTGTGCTGCCGGGCAGTTCGGCCCGCATGGTGCTGAAGCCGTCCTCGTGGGCGGCGTCCATCCGGGCCTGGAAGCCAGGCCGGCCGAGGCCGAAGTCGCGTGGCAGGTAGCGCGCCGGAAGGCCGCGTTCGGCGACGGCGAGCAGGCCTCCGGGCCGCAGCACCCCGGCGAGCGAGGTGAGCGCGGCCTGCTGGTCTCCCAGGTGGTGGATGGCATTGCCGGACCAGATCAGGTCGGCCTCGCCGAGCTTGTCGAACTCGGCGGGCAGGTCGGCCTGTCGGGTGTCGAGTCGGCCGCCGGAGCGGGTCCGGGCGCGCTCCAGCAGGGCGGCCGACTGGTCGACGGCCACCACCTCGGCCGCGGGGAAGACCTCCGCCAGCAGCCCGGCGATCACCCCGGGCCCGCTGCCGACGTCGAGGACCCGCCGTACCGCGCCCTCCCCGTGCAGGCCGAGCAGCCACCGCCCGGCCTCGGTGACGGCGCCGGCCCGCAGGTCGGCCTCCACCTCCAGGTGCGCGGCGAGCGCGTCCCAGTCGAAGTCGGCGGCGGGGACATGCCCGTGGGAGTGGCCGTGGGAGTGGCCGTGCTGGTGCGCTGACATCCGGATTCTCCGATCGTGGGTTGACGAAAGCTTTCCCGCTCAGGCGGGCAGGGCGGCGCCGGACGCGCGGTACCGGTCGACCGCCCGGTCGACCTCCTCCGCCACGAGGTCGTGGTCGAGCGCGAAGGCGGCCGCCGCGCCCATCCCGGCGGCGGTGACCACCTGGGCGCGCGGGTCGGCGACGTTGCCGACCGCCCAGACGCCGGGGAGGCTGGTACGGCCGGTCCGGTCGGTGGTGACCCAGCCGTTGTCGTCCCGGGCGCAGTCGAGGCCGAAGAGCAGCGCGTCCCGGGGCACCGGCTGCGGGAAGACGAACACCGCCTCGCGCGGCACCACCTGGCCGGTGGCGAGCTCGACCCCGCGCAGGCGCCCGTCGTCGGACACCAGACGGACGATCCGGCCCTCGACCACCCGGACGTCCCGGGCGGCGAGCCGTTCCCGCTCGGCGTCGGTCAGCACCAGGGTGTGCGCGAGCAGCACCACGTCCGCCGACCACTGCCGCAGCAGCAGCGCCTGGTTGACCGCCCCCGGGCCGGTGCCGAGCACCCCGAGCGGCCGGTCGCGGACCTCCCAGGCGTGGCAGTACGGGCAGTGCAGCACGTCGTGGCCCCACCGCTCGGCCAGGCCGGGCAGCTCCGGCAGTCCGTCCCGCAGCCCGGTGGCGATGACCACCCGGCGCGCGTGCAGCACCGGCCCGCCGGCCAAGTGGACCACGAAGCCGGGCGCCGCAAGCCCGGCCTCCCTCGCGAGTCCGGCGGATTCGCCGGATTCGCCGTGCTCGACGTGCTCGACGTGCTCGACCCGGGCGTCGATCAGGTCCACCCCGTAGCGGGCGACCTCCTCCCGTCCGACCGCCAGCAGCGCCGCCGGGGGCATGCCGTCCCGGCTCAGGTAGCCGTGCATGTGGGCGGCGGGCGCGTTGCGCGGCTCCCCGGCGTCCACCACCGCGACCCGGCGCCGGGCCCGGCCCAGCACCAGCGCGGCGTTCAGTCCCGCCGCTCCGGCGCCGACCACCACCACGTCGTAGCGCTCGTTCTCCCTGGTTCCGGCCGTCCCGGTCGTCTCGCCCATGGCGCTCACCTCCACCGCCAGGTTGCGACCCGCTTCAGCACATCGGCAAGCTTTGTTGCCGCCTCAGCAAACCTCGACCTCAGCAAACCTCGACCTCGGCGGACCTCGCCCTCAGCGGGCCTCGACGGCTCGTGCCCCCGTCCGCCGCCAGTACGACCGGGCGGCCACCACCAGCGCGACCCCGTACCCGGCGAACCCGCACATGCCGACCCAGGAGATCTCCAACACGCTCTGCTCGCTGGCGAACTCGCCCAGCCTGATCCGCGTCACCCCGGCGGTGCACAGCGTCAGGTAGCCGATCCCGACCAGCCCGTACGGCGCCAGCGTGGCCGCGCCCAGCAGGGCCGGGGTGAGCGGCAGCCAGCGCGGCACCCGACGGCCGCTCAGCGGCAGGGTCCAGCGCGGGAAGACCTGCCCCCACGGACGGACCAGCCCCCAGAGCAGGAACACCCCGAGCAGCGCCAGCAGCATGGTGCCGTCGAGCCCCCAGCGCTCCAGGGCGAGCCAGAGCTCGGAGGAGCCGTCGCGCACGTAGCCCGCGTACATCTGGTCGCCATCGATCCCGGCGAAGCTGCCACCGAGCGCCCAGACCAGCTTCATCAGCACGTACGGCATGAACGCCAGGGTCCCCGCCCAGGCGGCGAGTTGGACGATCGGCGGGGCCGCCGTGGGAGCCGGCGCGGCCCGTTCGGCCCGGCGCTCCGGCCCGCCGCTGGCGCCCGCCCGCAGGCCCAGGGCGGTGCGGGCCAGCAGCACCGCCCCCACCACCGCCAGGGCGCGCTCCACCGTGTCGGGGACACTGTCCACCCGCTGCCCGAACAACATCGTCACCACGTCCATCAGCAGGCCCCAGGCCCCCACCGCGGCCGCCCCGCACAGCAGCCACAGCAGCCGGCGCACCGACTTCCGCCGCACCACCGCCAGGCCGGCGGCGGCCGAGACCGCCCCCGCACCGGCGACCACCCACCCCGGCCAGCCCGCGCCCGACAGTTCCGTCCCGCTCAGCACGCACCCCAGCCCGAACCCGGCGTACCCGAGGCCCCAGCCGCTCACCGCCCACCCGTTTCTCACCATGCCGCCAGGCTCGCCCGCACCGCCCGCACCACTCCTCCCCCGGTGCGGTGATCCGGCTCCCCCGCCCGGGGGAACCGGGCCGCACTTGCACCGGAGCGCACACCGACCGCCGGGCTCCGGTGCGCAACCGACCCACCGCCACCGCCCGCGGCCCGACTGTTCCGCCAGGCCCCGACGGCCAGGCGGGACGGAAAGCGCGACGCGGCGCATTACAGCGCGATACACTGGCGCCATGAAGACCATCACGCAGCGCGAACTCGCGGCGCGGTCCAAGGCCGTACTCGACGACGTCGAAGCCGGCGAGATCTACCACGTCACCCGCAACGGCACGGAGATCGCCGAAGTCCGGCCGATCAGCAGCCGCCGACGGTTCGTCCCCGTGGACGAGCTTCAGCGCAAGTGGCGGAGCGCGCCCGCCGTCGACGCCGCACAGCTGCGGGCCGAGGCCGACGCCTTCTACGGCAACGAGGACCGGGTCGACGACGGCAGCGACCCGTGGGAGAGCGCATGAGCGAACGACGCCAGCGCGGCCTGCTCGACACCTGCGTGGTGATCGATCTGCCGCAGATCGATCCGGAACTCCTGCCGGTCGAGGTCGCCGTGCCCTCCGTCGTGCTGGCCGAGCTCTCACAGGGTGTCGCCATGGCCAAGGACCCGGTGCAGATGCTGGCCAGGGCCCAACGACTGGCAGATGCGGAGGCGGAGTTCGCCGCCCTCCCGTTCGACCGTGAGGCCGCCCGGCGATTCGGAACACTGGTCGCACTCACGATCCAGGCCAAACGCGACCCTCGCCCTCGCCGCATGGACCTGATGATCGCTGCCACCGCCGCCGCCCACGGCCTGCCGCTCTACACCCGGAACGCGGACGACTTCATCGGCCTGGAGCGGGGGATCGAGGTCATCGCGGTGTAGCCGTCCCGCCCGGCGACGACGGCCGGGCGGGGCAGCGGTTCACCCCCTCGGGGCGGCGAAGCAGTGGACGGTGACGGTACGCCCGGAGGCCCACCGCTGGTCGCCGCTGCCGAGGTTGGTCCAGCCGAGGCGGCGGTAGAGGGCCACCGCGGCGGTGTCGGTGGCGAGGACGTCGAGCACCGGGTGCAGGCCGAGCGCCCGCGCGTGCGTCACGGCGCAGGCCAGCAGCCGGGCGCCGATGAGGTGGCCGCGCGCCCTGGGGGCGACGTAGAGGCGGCCGACCACGGCGGTGAGCGCCGGGGGGCCGCCGGTGCGGTGGCTCCACAGCGCGGGGGCGAGGTCGCCCGGGGCGCTGCGGGCGAGGCCGACGTGGCCGGCGAGCCCGCCGTCCGACTCGGCGATCCAGGCGGCGAGCAGGCCGTCCGGGGTCAGCCAGGCGGTGGGGAGCTCGGGCCAGTCGGCGGGATAGCCGTCGGCGGCGTGGACGTCGCCCAGCACCCGGACGCAGTCGGCGAGGTCGTCGGCGCGGCGCGGTCGGACCACCACCCCCGCCCCGGCCTGCCGCGAGTCGGACGCGACGACGGTGGCGCGTTCTTCGAGGTCTTCCATGCCGGTACGTTACCGGCCGGACCTCACCGTCGCAGCAGGTCGACGACCCCGGTCAGGTCCTCCTCGCCGCCGCCGATCTCCAGTCGACGCTCCATCAACCGGAAGTACGGTCGAAGGAGTTCGGCGCTCACCCCCTGCTCCTCGGCGGTGCGCAGCAGCGTCTCCTGGCCGGCCACCTGCATCGCCAGGTTGGACACCACGTCCTGGGCGTAGTCGCCGCTCTCCAGCTGCTCCGCCGTCCTGGCCACCGAGCCGGACATCGCGGCGAGCCAGCCGCCCAGCAGCGGCGCCAGCTCGCTCGGCGCCACGGCCTCGCCGCGGACCAGCGCGAAGGCGTGCGCGATCCCGGCGAACATCCCGTACATCCCGCTGAGCAGCGCCACGTCGTGCAGCGCCGCGTAGCCGGCGTCCTTGCCCACGTAGCGGGTGCCGGCCGGGGCGGCCAGGGTGCCGCCGTGCTCCTCGAACAGCTCGGCCGAGCCGCTGTAGAACACGTACGCCCCGGACGCCGGGACGCCGATCATCGGCGGGACGGCCATGATCCCGCCGTCCAGGTAGCGGGCACCGCGCTGCTCCGCCCAGGCGGCGCGGGTGCGGGCCTGCCCGGGGGTGCTGGTGACCAGGTTGACCAGGTCCTTGCCGGTCAGGTCCACGCCGTCCAGCGCCTCCAGCACGGAGGCGTCGTCGAGCAGGCAGACGACGACCAGCCGGTTCGCCGCGACGGCCTGCGCGACGGTGGCGGCGACGGTGGCACCGCGGGCGGCGAGCCCGCCGGCGCGGGCGGCGGTGCGGTTCCAGACGGTCAGCGGATGCCCGGCGGCGAGCCAGGCCTCGGCCAGCGCGGTGCCCATCGCACCGAGGCCGAGCAGGGTGAGCGGGGTCTTGGACGTGTTCTCAACGGGGTTGGTTGCCATGGCACTCAGCCTCCGCGCCGGCCCCGGAAACGATCAAGTACGCACTTCGAAGTGGGTGGTTACCCTGGGGTGAGCATCGAGGTCGGCGGGGCCGGAAGGGGTGGGCATGGCGATCGTGCCGAGGCCGGGGGCGTACGTCTGCGGGACGGACGCCGCGATGGACGTGATCGGCGGCAAGTGGAAGGTGTCGATCCTCTGGGCCCTGGGCGAACGCCCGCGCTGCCGCTTCGGCGAGCTGCGCAGGCTGCTGCCGGGGATCACCGAGAAGGTGCTGGCCGCGCACCTGCGCGAGATGGAGGCGCACGGCATCGTGCACCGGGAGGCGTACGACGAGGTGCCGCCGCGGGTCGAGTACGCGCTGACCGAGGCGGGGCACCGCCTCAACACGGCGCTGGGGCCGCTGGGGGACTGGGGGCGGGAGCACGTCCTGGGCAAGGCGCCGTACCCGGCGTAGCGCGGCCCCGCCCGACGGCGTCCGGCCCGAGCGCCGCCGGCCGGTGTCCCGCGGCCCGTCCCGGCGCCGTCGTTGCAGTACTAGGCGATCGCGGCCGACACCACCGCGGCCACCGCGATGTTGCAGGCCGCCGACACCCACACCGCCGGGTGCGGCTCCGGCTCGACCAGGATCTCGCCGAGCCTGCCCGGCGTCAGCAGGTCCACCAGCCAGAAGGCGACGGCCATCAGCACCAGCCCGAGCAGGCCGTAACAGGCCGTCGAGACCAGGCCCTTGGCGAAGTCGGCGTAGGTGTACATGATCGCGGTGAAGACGATGCCGCCGATGCCGAGCAGCGCGGAGCTGAGCAGGACGGCGGCGTTGCGGTTGCGCTCGACCCAGATCTGGTGGCCGAGCCTGCCGGGCGTCAGCACGTCGACC
Organism: Kitasatospora sp. NPDC093102; assembly: GCF_040683915.1. NCBI lineage: Bacteria > Bacillati > Actinomycetota > Actinomycetes > Kitasatosporales > Streptomycetaceae > Kitasatospora > Kitasatospora sp. NPDC093102. The sequence goes on from NZ_JBFBFA010000010.1 coordinate 108,718, forward strand.
AGGCCGATGCCGAGGAGCAGCAGCACCACGCCGAGGACGCCGTAGGCCGCCGCCGCACCGAGCCCGTGCAGGATGTCGTTCATCGTGGTTCCAGTCCCCGGTCCGCTCGTGCCGTGCCCCTTGACCGCCACGGTCAAGGGTTGGCAAAAGATACCCCACCCGGGTGAGGGGCGGACCGGAGTTCCGGAAACCGGGGACAGTCAGTCCTCGTCCTGCACCAGGTGGTCGACGCAGGCGGCGACGGCCAGCAGCAGACCGGTGTCCGCGCCGTCGGCGATCTCCACCCCGTAGGTGTCCCGGATCCGGAACCACTTGCGGCTGATCCGGGCCAGCTCGTCGCCGTGGTGGTTCTCGATCCGGTAGTCCTTGTCGATCAGGTTGCCGTGGATCTTCAGTTCGCCGCCGGAGGCCAGGTCCACCAGGTACTTGTCCCGGAACGGAGTGAACAGCTTCTCCCGGACCGTCGCGACCACCTCGCCGTCGGCGTCCTCGATCTTCATCGCGTCGCGGACGGTGAGCATCTTCTCCTTCACCACCGCGACCACCTGCCCGTGCGCGTCCTTCAGCTCGAAGGTGTGCCGCAGCCGCAGGACCTTGCCGTCCACCAGGTACGCCTTGTGACCGTGATCGTCCTCGATCCAGTAGTCGTCACCGACCGCGAACAGCTTCTCCCTGACCAGATACCGCACCGTGCGACCTCCTCCGTGTTGACGTCGCCCCATTCGACCCCGAACCCCCGGCCGCGGAAAAGCACCGCCGCGAAGCACGGCCGGGAAACCCCGTCGCACGGCACCGCCGGATGACCTTCAATACCGCCATGCACCGCGACCTCACCACCGCCGAACTGCGCAGCGAACGCCTCGACCTGCTGCCGATCGCCCCCGGACACGCCGAGGAGCTGGCGGCCGCGCTCGCCGACCCGGCCCTGCACGCCTTCACGGGCGGCCGCCCGGCCACCGTCGAGGAACTGCGCGCCCGCTGCGCCCGGCTCGCCGCCGGCTCCCCCGACCCGGCCGAGGCCTGGGGCAACTGGGTGCTGCGGCTGCGCGCCGACGGAGCCCTCACCGGCTACGTGCAGACCACCGTGCGCCCCGGCGGAGCCGAACTCGCCTGGGTGGTCGGCACCCCCTGGCAGCGCCGCGGCCTGGCCACCGAGGCCGCCCGCACCCTGCTCGCCCACCTCACCGCCGCCGGCGTCACCACCGCCGTCGCCCACATCCACCCCGACCACCACGCCTCCGCCGCCATCGCCCGCGCCCTCGGCCTGCGCCCCACCGCCGACACCCAGGACGGCGAAACCCGCTGGCAGGCCGACCTCACCCGGCCGTAGCCCCGCCCCTCCCCCGTCGGCCCCACGCCACCGGAATGCGGGCACCCGGCGTGCGGTTTGATGGGGTTATGGCATCTCGTGCACGTGTACGCGCCCCCGAGCTGGTCGGGGCAGGCGGTTGGCTGAACACCGGCGGCAAGGAGCTCACGCTCGCCGACTTCCGGGGCAAGATCACCGTTTTGGACTTCTGGACCTTCTGCTGCATCAACTGCCTGCACGTCCTGGACGAGCTGCGGGAGCTGGAGGAGAAGCACCGCGACACCGTGGTGATCGTCGGGGTCCACTCGCCGAAGTTCGTGCACGAGGCCGACCACCGGGCCGTCGTCGACGCCGTGGCCCGCTACGAGGTGCACCACCCGGTGCTGGACGACCCGGCGCTGGTCACCTGGAAGCAGTACGCCGTACGGGCCTGGCCGACGCTGGTGGTGATCGACCCGGAGGGCTACGTGGTCGCCCAGCACGCCGGCGAGGGCCACGCCCACGCGCTCGCCCGGCTGGTCGAGGAGCTGGAGGCCGAGCACGCCGCGAAGGGCACGCTGCGCCGGGGCGACGGTCCGTACGTGGCGCCGGAGCCGACCGCCGGGGACCTCAAGTTCCCCGGCAAGGCGGTCCGGCTGCCGAACGGCCACTTCCTGGTCGCCGACTCCGGCCACCACTCGCTGGTCGAGCTGGCCGAGGACGGCGAGACGGTGGTGCGCCGGATCGGCGACGGGCAGCGCGGTCTGGTGGACGGGGACAGCCCGCGGTTCAGCGAGCCGCAGGGCCTCGCTCTGCTGCCGGAGGGCTCGGAGTACGACGTGGTCGTCGCCGACACCGTCAACCACGCGCTGCGCGGCGTCCGCCTCGCCGACGGCCACGTGGCCACCCTGGCCGGCACCGGCCGCCAGTGGTGGCAGGGCTCGGCCACCGGGGGCCCGGCCCGCGAGGTGGACCTCTCCTCCCCGTGGGACGTCGCCTGGTTCGACGGCCGGGTGTGGATCGCGATGGCCGGCGTGCACCAGCTGTGGTCGTACGACCCGGCCGCCGGCACGGTCGCGGTCGCGGCCGGCACCACCAACGAGGGCCTGGTGGACGGGCCCGCCACCGAGGCCTGGTTCGCCCAGCCGTCCGGCCTCGCGGTCTCGGCGGACGGCGAGCGGCTCTGGGTCGCCGACTCCGAGACCTCCGCGCTGCGCTGGGTTTCACGTGAAACAGGGACGGTCGAAACCGCCGTCGGCACCGGTCTGTTCGACTTCGGCCACCGTGACGGCGCGGCCGGTCAGGCGCTGTTCCAGCACCCGCTGGGCGTCACCGTGCTGCCGGACGGCTCGGTGGCCGTCGCCGACACCTACAACCACGCGCTGCGCCGCTACGATCCGGCGAGCGGCGAGGTCAGCACGCTGGCCACCGACCTGCGGGAGCCCTCCGGGGCGGTGCTGGTGGACGGCGACATCGTGGTGGTGGAGTCGGCCCGGCACCGGCTGACCAGGCTTCGACTGCCGGAGGAGGCGGTGCAGGTCGAGTCGGTGGCGCACCGCACCCAGCGCGCGGCCACCGAGGTCGCCCCGGGCGCCTTCCGGCTGGACGTGGTCTTCGAGGCGCCGAACGGCCAGAAGCTGGACGAGCGCTACGGCCCGTCCACCCGTCTGCTGGTCAGCGCGACCCCGCCCGAGCTGCTGGTCTCCGGCGCGGGCGCGGACACCGACCTCTCCCGTGAGCTGGTGCTCTCCGCCGAGGTCGCCGAGGGCGTGCTGCACGTCTCGGCGATGGCCGCGTCCTGCGACGACGACCCGGAGATCGAGTACCCGGCCTGCCACGTGCACCAGCAGGACTGGGGCGTGCCGGTGAAGCTGGTCGCCGACGGCGCCCGCCGCCTCCCGCTGGTCCTGGCCGGGATGGAGTAGCCGCACAGCAGGAAGGGCGGGGCCCGGCGTTCTCGCCGGGCCCCGCCCTTCGTCAGCTCGGCCTCAGTCCCTCAGCTCGGCTTCAGCCCCTCAGCTCGGCCTCAGCCCTCCAGGAAGGCCTTGATCGCGCTCGCCAGCAGGTACGGGTCGTCCGCGCCGCACAGCTCGCGCGCCGAGTGCATGGAGAGCGCCGCGATGCCGCAGTCCACCGTCGTGATGCCCAGCCGCGCCGCCGTGATCGGGCCGATCGTCGTACCGCAGGGCATGGCGTTGTTGGAGACGAAGGTCTGCCACGGCACGCCCGCCTTCTCGCAGGCAGCCGCGAACACCGCCCGGCCGACGCCGTCGGTCGCGTAGCGGTTGTTGACGTTGACCTTGAGGATCGGCCCGCCGTTCGGCATCGGGTGGTGGCCCGGCTCGTGCCGCTCGCTGTAGTTCGGGTGGACGGCGTGGCCCATGTCCGAGGAGAGGCAGACGGTGCCGGCGAGCGCCCGGGCCCGGTCCTCGGTGTTGCCGCCGCGCGCGTGGATCGTCCGGTCCAGCACGTTGCCGAGCAGCGGGCTCTGCGCGCCGGTGTCGGACTCGCTGCCGGTCTCCTCGTGGTCGAAGGCGGCCAGCACCGGAATGTACGGCAGGTCGGCGGCGGCACCGGCCGTGGCGACGGCGGCGAGCGCGGCGGTGGCCGCGTGCACCGAGAGCAGGTTGTCCAGGCGCGGGGCGGCCAGCAGCTCGCGGTCGCGGCCCAGGTAGGAGGCGGGCTGGACGTCGTGGGTCATGAGGTCCCAGCCGACCACGTCGGCGGTGGCCAGGCCGGCCCGCTCGGCGACGTAGGAGATCAGCGCACCCTCGTCGACCGGGCCGAGGCCCCAGATCGGGGTGAGGTGGCGCTGCTTGTCGAGCTTCATGCCCTCGTTGACCTGGCGGTCCAGGTGGATGGCGAGCTGCGGCACGCGCAGCAGCGGCTCGTCCAGCTGGACCAGCCGGGTGGTGCCGTCCTTGAGCGCGAGCCGCCCGGAGAGGCCGAGGTCGCGGTCCAGCCAGGTGTTCAGCGGGACGCCGCCGTAGATCTCCACCGCGACCTGCCGCCAGCCCTCCGAACCGGTGTCCGGCACCGGCTTGACCCGCAGGTTGGGCGAGTCGGTGTGGGTGCCGACGATCCGGAACGGCGTCTCGGGGCCCGCCCCCTCCGGCAGGTACCAGGCGATCAGCGCGCCCCCGCGGATCAGGTAGCGCCCACCGGCGGCCCCGTCCCAGGCGTCCGTCTCGGCGACCTGCCGGAAACCCGCCTTCTCCAGCCGCTCCGCGGCGCTCGCCACCGCGTGGTACGGGGACGGCGAGGTGCCGAGGAACGCGATCAGGTCGTCGGTGTGCGTCCGGTCGAAAAATGCCTGGCGGGCGGCGGTCGACATACTGCTCCTGGGTCGAGTGAGGGCCGAAGCCGGATGGGGAGTCGGCTTCGCCCCTGAGCATATGCCCGTACACAGACAGGGCATTCGGAACAGTCCGGTCCGATGCGCAACCCGGACACGGCCGTGAACCACCCCGCACGGCCGGAGGTTTCCTCCCTTCGGGTGCGGTCCCGTGACGCGCCGACGGCCCCGGACCCGCGCAAGGCCCAGGACGCGAGGCCCGGGACACACCGAAGGGCCCGGTGGCAGCCGGGCCCTTCGGTGCGAGGGTGTGTCAGGCAGTCAGAGAGGTGTCACACGACGGGGATCCCCCGGGTGACGGCGGGCGGGGCCTAGAAGGCCTCCTCCGCCAGCTCCATGATCTCGTTGTCGATGCCCTCGGCGATCAGTCGCTGCGGGGCGACGGTCGGCAGGACGTTCTTGGCGAAGAAGCGGGCCGCCGCGACCTTGCCCTGGTAGAAGGGGACGTCCTTCTCCGAGGCGCCGGCCTCCAGCTTGGCCAGGGCCACCGCGGCCTGGCGCAGCAGCAGCCAGCCGACGACGACGTCGCCGGAGACCATCAGCAGGCGGGTGGTGTTCAGGCCCACCTTGTACATGTTCTTGACGTCCTGCTCGACCGAGGAGAGGTCGGCCAGCAGCTTGCCGACGATGGCCTCCAGGTCGCCCGCGGCCTTGGCGAGCAGGTCGCGCTCGGCGGCCAGGGCGTCGCCGCCGGCGGCGGAGCCGAGGAACTTCTGGATCTGCTCGGACAGCGCGGTGAGCGCCTGGCCGCCGTCCTTGACGATCTTGCGGAAGAAGAAGTCCTGGCCCTGGATCGCCGTGGTGCCCTCGTACAGGGTGTCGATCTTGGCGTCGCGGATGTACTGCTCGATCGGGTACTCCTGGAGGTACCCGGAGCCGCCGAAGGTCTGGAGCGACTGGGCGAGCTGCTCGTAGGACTTCTCCGAGCCGTAGCCCTTGACGATCGGCAGCAGCAGGTCGTTGAGGCGCTCGGCGGCCTCGTCGTGCTCGCCGCGCAGCTTGGCGGCCATCATGTCGTCCTGGACGGACGCGGTGAACAGGACCAGCGCGCGCATGCCCTCGGCGTAGGCCTTCTGGGTCAGCAGCGAGCGGCGCACGTCCGGGTGGTGGGTGATGGTGACGCGCGGGGCGGTCTTGTCCATGAACTGCGAGATGTCGGCGCCCTGCACGCGCTCCTTGGCGTACTCCAGGGCGTTCAGGTAGCCGGTGGAGAGGGTGGCGATGGCCTTCGTGCCGACCATCATGCGGGCGAACTCGATGATCTTGAACATCTGGCGGATGCCGTCGACCTTCTCGCCGAGCAGCCAGCCCTTGGCCGGGTGCTTGGCGCCGAAGGTCATCTCGCAGGTGTTCGAGGCCTTGAGGCCCATCTTGTGCTCGACGTTGGTGGCGTAGACGCCGTTGCGCTCGCCCAGCTCGCCGGTCTCCCAGTCGAAGTCGAACTTGGGGACGATGAACAGGCCCAGGCCCTTGGTGCCCGGCTTACCGCCCTCGGGGCGGGCCAGCACCATGTGGATGATGTTCTCGGACATGTCGTGCTCGCCCGAGGTGATGAAGCGCTTCACACCCTCGATGTGCCAGGAGCCGTCCTCCTGCTTGATCGCCTTGGTGCGGCCGGCGCCCACGTCGGAGCCCGCGTCGGGCTCGGTGAGGACCATGGTGGAGCCCCACAGGCGGTCGGTCATCCGCCGGGCGACCTCGAGCTGCTCCTCGGTGCCCTCCTCGGCGATGACGCCGGCGAAGGCCGGGCCGGAGGAGTACATCCAGATGGCCGGGTTGGAGCCCAGGATCTGCTCGGCGAAGGCCCAGATCAGCGAGTTCGGGGTGACCTGGCCACCGATCGACTCCGGGATGCCCAGACGCCACCACTCGGCGTCCATGAAGGTCTGGTAGCTCTTCTTGAAGGTGGCCGGGATCGGCGCGGTGTTGGTCTCCGGGTCGAAGACCGGCGGGTTGCGGTCGGCGTCGACGAAGGACGCCGCGAGGTCGTTCTCGGCGAGGCGCGAGATCTCGCTCAGGATGTTCTTCGCGGTCTCGACGTCCATGTCCGCGAACGGTCCGGTGCCGTACACCTGCTCGCGGCCGAACACCTCGAAGAGGTTGAACTCCACGTCCCGCAGGTTGGACTTGTAGTGACCCATGGCCGTTATCTCCGGTTCGTCGCTTCCGGGAGACCGCCGCGTTCCGGCGTCCCGTACCCACCAGTAGGCATCATGATGCTACCCAGCGGTAACTTGGGCAAGCCCCCGCCCGTGAATCCGCTATGAACGTGGTCACGTCCCACAGCCAGGACCGCAGCTCCTTGTCAGGATCGGCGCCAGCGCGGGAGGGTGCGCTCCCGCTAGCCTGTCCGTGTGTACGGATATGACCAGAACGCATACCCGGGCGACCCCTACCAGCAGCAGGCGGGACCGCAGCAGGGCATGAACGGCATGCCCGGACCCGACGCGTACGGCGGGCAGGCGCAGCCCCCGCAGCAGTCCCTGTACCCCGAGCCCTCGCCGCCCTCGCTCGCGGACGCCGTGCGGGCCTTCACCACCGGCTCGATGGCGGTCGAGGACTTCCAGGCGATCTTCATCACCTCGAAGGTGCACTGCCCCCGCGGCGACCGCCCGGGCTTCCTGGCTCTGCACAACACCCCGACGCCGGTGATCCCGATGTTCAGCTCCCTGAAGGAGCTGCGCCGCTACGCCGGCAAGGACTCCAAGCACTTCACCGTCACCGGCGCCGAGGTCCTGGACCTGCTGCCGACCGGCTACGGCTTCGCGCTGGACATGGAGGGCGAGCACCGGATGGTGTTCGACGCCAAGGCCGTCGAACAGATGGTGGACTTCACGATGCGCCGGATGTACGGCTGACCCACCCTGGGAGAGGAGCCCGCGCTCTTCCGTCACCTCATAGTTCAATTTTCAACTTGCTTGTTGTTGAGGATTGAACTAATGTCGTGCGTGCAGGCCAGACACCCCCGAAGGAGGCCGACATGCCCGCCGTGACCGTCGACAACCCGCTGACCCTCCCGCGCGTCACCACGCCCGACCCCGCCGTCACGAGCGCCCGGCCGGTCCTCACCGTGGCCACCGCTCCCGAGGGCTACGAAGGCGAGGGCTTCCCCGTCCGCCGCGCCTTCGCCAAGATCAACACCAAGTACCTCGACCCGTTCATCATGATGGACCAGATGGGCGAGGTGGACTACGCGGCCGGCGAGCCCAAGGGCACCCCCTGGCACCCGCACCGCGGCTTCGAGACCGTCACCTACATCATCGACGGAACGTTCATCCACCAGGACTCGCACGGCGGCGGCGGCACCATCACCGACGGCGACACCCAGTGGATGACGGCCGGCTCCGGCCTGCTGCACATCGAGAGCCCGCCGGAGTCGCTGGTGATGTCCGGCGGCCTCTTCCACGGCCTCCAGCTGTGGGTGAACCTGCCCGCCTCGGACAAGATGATCGCCCCGAAGTACCAGGACATCCGCGGCGGCAGCGTCAAGCTGCTCAGCACCGAGGACGGCGGCGCGCTGCTCCGGGTGATCGCGGGCGAGCTGGACGGCCACCGGGGCCCCGGCACCACCCACACCCCGATCACCATGATCCACGCGTCGATCAGCCCCGGCGCCCAGGTCACCCTGCCCTGGCGCTCCGACTTCAACGCCCTCGCGTACGGCCTCGCCGGCAAGGGCGCGGCCGGCCAGGAGCGCCGCCCGTTCCACATGGGACAGGCCGTGGTCTTCGGCGACGGCGACTCGATCACCCTCCGCGCCGACGAGAGCCAGGACTCGCGCAGCGCCAACTTCGAGGTGGTGCTGCTCGGCGGTCTGCCGATCCGTGAGCCGGTCGCCTGGTACGGGCCGTTCGTGATGAACAGTCACCGCGAACTCCAGCAGGCCATGGAGGACTTCCAGGCCGGCCGCCTCGGCACGGTCCCGGCCTCCGGTCACTGAGGGCCCGGAGCCGACACGGCGGAACGGCCGCAGGTGGCACCTGCGGCCGTTCCGCCGTTTCGCCGTTCCGCGTCCGCCGGCCCGAGTCCGCTACAGCAGCGCGTAGAGGGCCGAGGCGTCGTCGTGCGTCTTGCCGCGCGGCCAGCGCTCGCAGTCGGCGTCCGCCCGCTCCACCGCCCGGACCCGGGCGATCAGCTCGCTCGGCCCCGACTCGGCGAGCAGCCGCAGCGCATCGGCCCAACTGCCCAGCCCGAAGCGCTCGGTGTAGCGCGAGGCACCGTCGGTGAGGGCGGCCAGCGCGTGCAGCCGGTCCAGCCGGACGAAGCCGGTCTCGGCGTGCTCGGCCGCCCGCGGGCCGGCCGCGGCGATCCACGGGCCGTTGCCCCGGTTGCGGGCGGCACGCACGGCCAGCGCGTACTCCAGGTGCAGCGCGGCCCGCTCGGCCGAACCGGGGACGGTCTCCCACACCTGGCGGCGCAGCTCCTCCCCGGCGGGGAAGCGCTGGTTGTCCCCGATCACCTTCGGCGGGCCGTCCTTGAACTCCAGCACCAGCAGCGAGTCGCCGAGCACCAGGTACTCCAGCGCCTCGCCGTGCCGCCGGGCCGCGACGACCATCGCGGCGGGCGTGTTGGGGTGGGCCAGGTCGCACCGGCCGCCGTGCAGCGCGGCCGTCTCCACGATGGCGTCGGCCAGGCACTCGGCGATCGAGCGGTCCGCCCGGTCGGTGAGCCGGGCGAGCAGGTGCACGCCCAGCCGCCGCACGTACCAGGCCGTCCCGTGTCGGCACCCGGACTCCAGGCCGGCCGGCGAGCTCACGCCGTCCAGCAGGACCAGCGCCTCCGGCGAGGCCGCCACGAAGTCCTCGCTCTCGCGGTCGGGCCGCCGCGCTTCCCCTGCGAGCTGTAGCTGCATCCCGACAGTCTGGCCGCCACCCGCGGCCCGCGCCCAGACCCGTGCGCCGGTGTGGCACGGGCCGGGGCGCGGCGCCCGGTGGCAGCCGGGGTGATTCGGCCATACCGTCGGACAGTGACCGGACGATTCGGCCAATCGGAGCGGGTCGGGTTTGGGATCACCTTCGGGTGTCCGGGCGGCCCGCGACTGACGAGGAGCGGAAGATGTTCTGGGAGTTCATCGTGTTGCTGGCCGCCTCGCTCGGCTTCCCGACCGCCGCACTGTTCTACCTGATCGGCGGGCCGCGCTTCCCCGACGAGAAGCGCGGTCCCGACCACCGGGGCACCGGGACTCCCCGGACCTCCTAGAGCGGGTCCGACGGTGCGCGCCCGGCGGGAGTCGTCAGACGCCCCGAAGGCCCGCGCTTTCCGGAATCCCCCGTGTCCCGGAATCTCCGGGGCTCCCGCAGCCCCCGAACCGCTACGCGCTCGCCTGACCCTCCGCCACCACCTTCTCCAGGAAGGCGGCTTGGGCCAGCAGGCGCTCGTCACCGCCCGCCGCACCGACCACCTGGAGCCCCAGCGGCAGCCCCTGCGGGGTCCGCCCCGCCGGCAGGCTCAGTGCCGGCCGTCCGAGGAAGCTCCACGGCAGCGACATCACCGCGTCCCCGGTGCTGTGCAGGCCCTCCGGCGCCCCACCGGTCGCCGAGGGCGCCAGCCACAGGTCCACCCCGGCCGCCGCACCCGCCGCGGCCACCCACTCGCGCAGCCACTCCCGGAACCCCAGGGCGGCCGCCCGGTCCTCGGCCGCGACGCCCTGGCCGGCCCGGATGCCCGCCACCGTCTCCGGCCGGTAGAGCCCGCCGAAGCGGGCGAACCAGTCGGCGTGGCTGCGGGCCAGCTCGAAGCGGTTGACCGCCTGCAACCGCCGGGCGATCCCGGCGAAGTCGGGGAACAGCTCGACCCGGCGCACCGTGAACCCGGCCCGCGCCAGCCGGGCCAGCTGCTCCTCGAAGGCGAGCAGCGCGGCCGGTTCGGCGTGCTCCAGGTACGTCCCGTCCGGCACCCCGAGCACGGGCGCGGCCGGCTCGCCGTGCTCCGCCCGCCAGCCGTCGCAGAGCAGCGGGGCCGCCAGGGCCGCGCCCGCCAGGTCCGCGGTGAACGTCCCCAGGGTGTCGAAGCTCGGTGCATTCGGGATCACCCCCGTGATCGGGATCCGCCCGTACGTCGGCCGGAAGCCCACCACCCCGCAGTACGCGGCCGGGCGGATCACCGAGCCGACCGTCTGGGTGCCGATCGCCAGCGGCACCAGCCCGGCCGCGACCGCCGCCGCCGAACCGCTGCTGGAGCCGCCCGGGGTGTGCCCCGGGTGGTGCGGGTTGCGGGTCGGGCCCGGAGCGCTCGCGGCGAACTCGGCGGTCACGGTCTTGCCCGCGACCAGCGCCCCCGCCGCCCGCAGCCGGTCCACCACCACGGCCTGCGGCCCGGCCAGCACCCCGGGCGGCAGCGCCGAACCGCCGTGCGTGGGCAGCCCGTCCACGTGCACGATGTCCTTGACGCCCACCGCCACCCCGTACAGCGGCGGCCGCCCGCCCGGTTCCGGGTACCGCGCGGCCACCTCCCGCGCCTGCGACCGCAGCCTCTCGTGCCGCCCGGGCTCCGGCACGAACGCGTGGATCAGCGGGTCCACCCGCTCGACCAGCGCGCACAACCGGTCGACGTACTCGGACAGTTCGGGCACACCGGCGCGCAGCCCGGTGGCCTCATCGGTCAACGGCCGGGGCCGGACGAGGGGTTCCTCCATGCCGGTCACAGTAGACCGGCTCACGGGTGGTGTTCGGCCGCCAAGTACGGTGCCTCGCGCAGGAAGTACGCCCCGCAGGTGTGGCAGCACAGCTCCGGTGTCTTCCCCCAGTCCACCGCCTCCCGCACCTGTGCCCCCGGTTCGAGCTCCCGCCCGCACATCGCGACGTCGGCCTCGCCCCGGACCATGTGCCACAGCCGCACCCCCGCGGCCGCACCGCCGGCGCCGTACTCCGCTCGCATCTGGTGCATCATGCCCCCATCGTCAGGCCCCCTCCCACCCCCGGCAACCGGAGGCCCGGGGCCTGCGCCCCTCGCGTGTTCCCGGCTGCCGACCGGGCCTTCAGGACGCCGCGCGCAGGAGGGCGCCGTCCTGCCACTTGAGGATCTTGTCGAAGCTCACGATCGCCCCCCGCAGGGGGTGGTTGCGGAGCTGGACGTGGTCGGTGAGGGCGTGGATGAGGAAGAGGCCGCGGCCGGACTCGGCGGTGAGGTCGGGGAGGGTGTCCAGGTCGACCGGGCGCAGGGTGGGGGTGCTGGGGCGCCAGGGCAGGACGTGGGTGTCGTACGGGTGGCCGTCGCGGCGGGGGCGGTGGGCGGTGAGGACGCGGGCCGGGACGGTGGCGCGGCCGCGGCGGGTGCGGCGGGGCGTACGGCCGGCCACCACCGGACGGGCCCGGGCCGCGGCGGACGGGCGGCGGACGGGCGCGGCGGGGACGGGCAGGCCGGGGCCGGAGTCGGTGACCTCGATCCGCAGCCGGTCGCCGCAGATCGAGGCGGTGACCTGGAAGCCGTCGTCGGGCCGCCCGGTGGCGCCGTGCTCGACGGCGTTGGCGCAGGCCTCGGTGAGGGCGACGCCGAGGTCGTCCGCGATCTGCGGGTCGACGCCCGCCGTCGCCATCGCACCGAGCAGGATGCGCCGGGCCAGCGGGACGCTGGCCGGGTCGCGCTTGAGGTGCAGAGTCCACCAGATGTCCACGGGAGGTCCCTCCTGGCTGCGGCTCCACATACAACTAGGTATCTCCGGGCGATTCCCGGGTGAACCGTGCCCGGGGGCCGCTACCGCCCGTTCGGCGGATGGACCGGGGGACGGGGTCTGTGCCGGGCGACGCGTACGCCCCCTCGCACGCCGCCGCCGAAAGGGGCATTCGTAGGGATTTCCCACCCTGCCCGTGTCCGTGGCGTACGCAATGAGAGGATGGCCCGGCCATGACTGCCCTCGCCGCCGCCCCGCTCCCGGGCGCCCCCGGACCGGCCCAGCCGGTGGGGTCCGCCGCCTGGGACCTGCGGCTTGCCCGGGCGGTCCCGTTCGCGCTGGTGTGCACCCTGATAGCGGCCGCCGGGCACGCCCTGGCGGGTGGCGGGAACGTGCCGCCGACCGCGCTGGCGGCGGGCTTCGCCGCGGTGCTGGCGTTCGCGGCGGTCTGCGGCGGGCGGGAGCGTTCGCTGGCGGCCATCGCCGGGGCGCTGGGTGCCGGGCAGCTCGGGCTGCACTGCCTCTTCCACGGCTTCAACGGCTCCATGCCCGGCATGCACCACGGCGGCTCCGGTCCGCTGACCGTGCCGGAGGTGGCCGGCCGGCTGATCTGCAACGAGGCCCGCCCCGGCACGCTGATCGGCCTGTCCGGCGGCCCGTCCCCGGAGCAGCTGGTCTCCTCCGCGGGCCTGGACCCGCACGCGTTCGCCGCCGCGCCCTGGTGGCAAGGCGGCGTGTTCGGCATGACGCCGTCGATGCTGGCCGGGCACCTGGGCGCCGCGCTGGTCGCGGGCTGGTGGCTGCGGCGAGGCGAGGCGGCGCTGTGGCGACTGCTGCGGGTGGCCGCCGCGGCGGCCCGGGAGCACTGGGCCACGCCGCTGCGCACGGCGTTCGCGCTGGTGGCCGTGTTGCTGCGCGGTCTGTTCGGCGTGGCCGGCCCGGCCCGCCGGTTCGGCGCCCGGGGCGGGGAGAGCCCGCTCCCGGGGGGTGCCGTGCTGCGGCACAGCGTGGTGCGGCGCGGCCCGCCGTGCGGGGCCCTCGCGCACTGACCGGCGTTGCCTGGCGGCCCCGCGGCCGTACCGGGTGCCCGGTGTGCGCACCGTCCGGCCGTTCCCCCGTCCACCGGGGCGGCCCGAGGCTCTGCCCCCACGTCCCCGCGCGCGGCCCCCGCGGCACGGCTCACGTCCGTCGCCCGGTACCGGCTGCCGCCAGCTCCGATCGGAGACCCCGCATCATGCGTTCCCTTCCCGCCCGCCGTCTCGCCGCCGTCGCCCTCACCGCCGCCGCCTCCGTGGTGGCTCTGGCCGGCCCCGCCTTCGCGCACGTCACCGTGAACCCGGGCGCGGCCGCCCAGGGCGGCTACACGGCCGTCGACTTCCGGGTGCCGAACGAGAGCGACACGGCGGGCACGGTGAAGCTGGAGGTCAACCTCCCGCTGGACCACCCGCTGGCCTCGGTCCGGACCCTGCCGCTGCCGGGCTGGACCGCCACGGTCGAGAAGGCCAAGCTCGACAAGCCGATCAAGGTGCACGGCAACGACGTCACCGAGGCCGTCTCCAAGATCACCTGGACCGCCGACGCCGGCACCAAGATCGCCCCCGGCCAGTTCCAGGAGTTCCGCGTCTCGCTCGGCCCGCTGCCGACCGACACCGACAACCTGGTCTTCAAGACCCTCCAGACCTACGACAACGGCGACGTCGCCCGCTGGATCGACGAGACCAAGGACGGCCAGCCGGAGCCGGCCAAGCCCGCGCCCGTCCTGAAGCTCACCAAGGCCGCCGAGGGCGACGGCCACGGCGTCACCGCCTCCCCGGCCGCCGGCGCCCACAGTGACAGCTCCGACCACACCGCCGCCTCCGCCGACGCCAAGTCCAACGACTCCACCGCCCGCACCCTGGGCGTGGTCGGCATCGTGGTCGGTGTGATCGGCACCGCCGTCGGCGTGCTCGGCCTGCGCCGCAAGAGCGGCGGCTCCGCCTCCTGACCCCCCGTGCCGGCAGGGCCGTGCCCACCTTCCGGGTGCGGCCCCGCCGGCGGTCCACCGCGCACGATCGGAACTCCCATGCCCACCCGCACCACCCGTCTGGCCGGCGCGGCCGCCCTCGCGCTGGCCGCCGCCCTGACCCTCTCCGCCTGCGGCTCCTCCGGCGGCGACTCCACCGCCGCCAAGGTCACCCGGCAGAAGGAGGACACCCCGTACCAGGGCACCAAGCTCGCCAAGAACTTCGAGAAGCCGGACCTCCAGCTGACCGACACCTCCGGCCAGCCCTTCGACCTGCGTCAGCAGACCAACGGCAAGGCCACCCTGCTGTTCTTCGGCTACACCAGCTGCCCGGACGTCTGCCCGACCACCATGGGCGACATCGGCGTCGCGATGAAGGCGCTCTCCCCGGAGGACCGGCAGAAGATCAACGTCGTCTTCGTCTCCACCGACCCGCAGCGCGACACCCCCAAGGTGCTGCGCACCTGGCTGGACTCGATGGGCAGCGACTTCATAGGCCTCACCGGGGACCTGGCCAAGGTGAAGACCGCCGCCAAGTCGCTCGGCATCATGATCGAGGACCCGGTGGTCAACACGGACGGCACGGTCACCTCCACCCACGGCGCGCAGGTGCTGGCCTTCCTCCCCTCGGACGACAAGGCCCACGTGCTCTACATGAGCGGCACCGAGGAGAAGACCTACGAGCACGACCTGCCGCTGCTCGCCAAGGGGGTCGCGGCGTGACCTCGGCGAAGACCGGAACCCGCCGCTTCCACCGCAGCGCCCTGCTCGGCGCCGTCGTCGCGACGGCCCTGGGCGGCGGCGCCATCCTGGCGGCCTGCGGGACGGGCGGCGGCACGGGCGGCCAGGACGGCACCCCCGGCGGCCCGGCCAGGCTCAGCGTCGCCGACTCCTACATCCCGCTGCCCCCGGCCGGCGGCATGGCGGCCGGCTACCTGACCGTCCGCAACGACGGCGGACAGGACCAGCTGCTCAAGGTGACCAGCCCGGCCGCCGATTCGGTCACCATGCACCGCTCGACCGCGTCGACCATGGAGCAGGTGGACAGCCTGGACGTCCCCGCTCACGGCGCCCTGCAACTCGCCCGCGGCGGCACCCATCTCATGATCATGGGGTGGCAGAAGGCCCCCGTCCTCGGCGACGAGCTGGAGTTCGACCTCACCTTCGCCAAGTCCGGCACCATCTCCGTCAAGGTGCCGGTCAAGGAGCTCACCTACCGCCCCGGCCAGAGTTAAGGGGACCGCCACCATGCAGTCGGCCGGCCTGGAGAAGGCCACCCACCGCCGGATCGCCGGGGTGCTCGGAGTGCTCGGCGCCCTGCTCGCGCTGATGCTCGCGGGCGCCGGGCCGGCCTCCGCGCACGCCACCCTGGATTCCACCGACCCGCGGCAGAACTCGGTGGTCGCCACCGCCCCGCAGGCGGTGACGCTGACCTTCAGCGAGTCCGTCTCGCTCTCCGGCGACTCCGTCCGGGTGCTCGACCCGGCGGGCAAGGCCGTGGACACCGGCAACCCGGCGCACGCCGACGGCAAGGGCAACACCGCCCGGGTCGGGCTGCGGAGCGGACTCGCCAACGGCACGTACACGGTGGCCTGGCGGGCCGTCTCGGACGACTCGCACCCGGTCGGCGGGGCGTTCACCTTCTCGATCGGCGCGCCCTCGGACACCTCGGTGTCGGCCACCGCGCTCCAGGGCGCCGACGCCGACGGCGTGGTCGCGGCGCTGTACGGCACCGGCCGCGCCGTCGCGTACGCGGCCTTCGCGCTGCTGGTCGGTGTCGCCGCCTTCGTGCTGGTCTGCTGGCCGGCCGGCACCGCCCGGCGCCGGGTGCAGCGGCTGCTGATGACCGGCTGGACGGCGCTGCTGGTCTCCACCGTCGCGGTGCTGATGCTGCGCGGCCCGTACGAGCGCGGCTCGGGGGTCGGGCAGGCCTTCGACCTGTCGCTGGTGCGCGCCACGCTGGACGAGCGGATCGGCACCGCGCTGGCCGCCCGGCTGCTGCTGCTCGCGGCGGGCGGGGTGTTCCTGTCGTTGCTGGTGGGGCAGCTGGGGCAGCCGCCGCGGCCGGTCGTCCCGGAGCCGCCGGACGGGGAGCAGAACGGCTCCGACGGCCCCGGGGGCTCCGAGGACGACGCCGAGGCCGCCGAACTGCGCGCGCTGGAGCGGCGGGCCGCCGAACGGCCGCAGCACGAGGTCCGGCTCGGTCTCGGCGTGGCCGGGCTGGTGCTGGCGGTCGCCCTCTCGGCGACCTGGGTCGGCGCCGACCACGCCTCGGTGGGCATCCAGGTCTGGCTGGCGCTGCCGCTCGGCATCCTGCACCTGATCGCCATGGCGC
Organism: Kitasatospora sp. NPDC093102; assembly: GCF_040683915.1. Lineage (NCBI taxonomy): Bacteria > Bacillati > Actinomycetota > Actinomycetes > Kitasatosporales > Streptomycetaceae > Kitasatospora > Kitasatospora sp. NPDC093102. The sequence continues at coordinate 125,307 of NZ_JBFBFA010000010.1, forward strand.
TCTGGCTGGGCGGGCTGGCCGCGCTGCTGGTCGCGCTGCGCGAGGGCGTCGGCGCCGAGGTGGTGAACCGCTTCTCGAAGATCGCCTTCGGCTCGGTGGCCGTGCTGGCCGCGACCGGGATCTACCAGTCCTGGCGGGGCCTGGGCAGCTGGGGCGCGCTGACCGGCACCGAGTACGGGCGGCTGCTGCTGGTGAAGAGCGGCTGCGTGGTCGCGATGCTCGGCGTCGCCTGGATCTCCCGCTCCTGGCTCGCCCGGCTGCGCTCGGCCCCGGCCGAGGCGGTGGAGGTCGCACCGGCCGAACTGCCGGAGCCGGTCGCCGTGTCGGCGCACAGCGAGGACCCGGTCCGGCAGGCGCAGCTGGAGCGCCAGCTGGCGGCCCGGCAGAGCGCCGGACGCGACCGCGGGCTGACCCCGACCCGGGCCGGGCTGCGCCGCTCGGTACTGGTCGAGGCGCTGGTCGCGGTGGCGGTGCTGGTGGTCACCACGATGCTCACCAACTCCCCGCCCGGGCGGGTGGCGGGCGAGGTCAAGGCCGGGGCGGCCACCGCTCCGGTCGCCGGCGGAGCCGCGGCGGCTCCGCAGACCGAGCCGGGTCGCACCGTCGAGCTCAAGCTCCCGTACGACACCAAGGGCCGGACGCCGAACGCCAAGGGCACCGCGGTCGTCACCCTCAACCCGGCCCGGACCGGGTCGAACGAGGTGAAGCTGGCGCTGGACGGCACGGACGGGCAGCCGGTGGACGTCCCGGAGGTGCAGCTCGCCTTCACCCTGCCGGACCGCGACCTCGGCCCGCTGCCGGTCGCGCTCACCCCGGAGGGCACCGGCCGCTGGAGCGGCACCGCGCAGCTGCCGCTGGCGGGCAACTGGGTGGTGTCGGTGCAGGTCCGCTCCTCCGACATCGACCAGACCACCCCGACCCAGCAGTTCAAGATCGGGTGAGCAGGATGACGGACGTGTCGACGAACCACTATTCGACGGGGCCCGCGGGCTTCACCCGGCGGGCGCTGCTCGGCACCGCCGGGGCCGGGCTGCTGGCCGGTGCCGGCGCGGGCGTCGCCGGGGCGGTAGCCCTGGACGGGCCGCCCGGCGGGACGGCGGCCGCGGCGGGCCGGTCCGGTCGGGCGCTGGGCGCGGCCCGGGTGCCGTTCCGCGGCGAGCACCAGGCCGGGATCACCGACCCGCAGCAGGCCAGTGTCCGGCTGGCCGCCTTCGACCTGGCCGAGGGCGTCGGCCGGGACGGGCTGCGCACCCTGCTGCAGCGCTGGACGAAGGCGGCCGAGCGGCTGACCGCCGGGGAGCCGGCCGAGGAGTTCGACAACCAGGTCGCGCTGGACGCCGGGCCCTGCTCGCTCACCGTCACGGTCGGCTTCGGCGGCGCACTGTTCGACAGGGCCGGGCTGGCCGACCGCCGCCCGCCCGGGCTCGAACCGCTGCCCGCCTTCCCCGGCGACGCGCTCGACCCGGCCCGCGGCGACGGTGACCTGTTCGTCCAGATCGGCGCGGACGACGCCCTGGTCGCGGTGCACGCCCTGCGGGTGCTCCAGCGGCTGGCAACCGGTACGGCGGCGCTGCGCTGGCAGTCGGCAGGCTTCGCCCGCACCCCCGGCGCCGCCGCGCAGCCGGTGACCGGGCGCAACCTGATGGGCCAGATCGACGGCACCAACAACCCCGGGCCGGACGAGGAGGGCTTCGCCGCCAAGGTGTTCTGCGCCGCCGGCGGCGACGAGCCGGCCTGGCTGACCGGCGGCTCGTACCTGGTGTTCCGGCGGATCCGGATGCTGCTGGACCACTGGGAGGCGCTGCCGGTGGACCGGCAGGAGCGGGTGATCGGGCGGCGCAAGTCGGACGGCGCCCCGCTCGGCGCGCCCGCCGGGGCCGGTGAGCGGTCCCCGGTCGACCTCACCGCGCAGGGCCCGGACGGCACCCTGGCGATCCCTGCCGACGCGCACATCCGGGTCGCCGCCCCGGCGGCCAACGGCGGGGCGGCGATGCTGCGGCGCGGTTTCTCGTACCACGACGGGCTGTTGCCGGACGGCTCGCCGGACGCCGGGCTGCTCTTCCTCGCCTTCCAGGCCGACCCGCGCAGGGGCTTCACCCCCGTGCAGCGCAAGCTCTCCCGGGGCGACGGCCTGTCCCGCTTCCTGCGGCACGAGGCCGGCGGCCTGTACGCGCTGCCGCCGAGCGCGCCGCCCGGCGGCTACCTCGGCCAGCAGTTGTTGGAGGGGTAGTCGCCCGGGGGTTCGAAGAAGGGCCCCCGGAATTCACCGCCGCAGTCCCGGCCTCTGGAACGCTTTTCTGCCGGGGCCGCGGAATCGTTATGGTGACTGCTTCGGCTCACCCTGCCCGCGCAGCACCGAGATCCCCACGGAGGCGTCATGTCGGCCACCCGCTACACCTACCTCGGACCGGCCGGCACGTTCACCGAGGCGGCCCTGCACACCCTGCCCGAGGCGGCGACCCGGGAGCTGGTGCCGCTGTCCTCGGTGGCGCTGGCGCTGGACGCGGTGCGCGGCGGGGAGGCGGCCGGGGCGTTCGTCCCGATCGAGAACTCGGTGGAGGGCGCGGTCACCGCGACCAACGACGAACTGGCTTCCGGCGCACCGCTGATGATCTACCGTGAGGTGCTGCTGCCGATCACCTTCGCGCTGCTGGTGCGGCCGGGCACCGATCTGTCCGGGGTCAAGACGGTGACCAGCCACCCGGTGGCCCAGCCGCAGGTGCGGCGCTGGCTGGCGGCCAACCTGCCGGAGGCGAACTGGGAGTCGGCCGCCTCCAACGCGGACGGCGCCCGGCTGGTCGCCGAGGGCCGCTACGACGGCGCGTTCGCGGGCGAGTTCGCGGCGCCGATCTACGGGCTGGAGCCGCTGGTCAAGGACATCGCGGACGCGAAGAGCGCGGCCACCCGGTTCGTCCTGGTCGGCCGCCCGGGGCGGGTCTCCTCGCCGACCGGCGCGGACAAGACCTCGATGGTGGTCTGGCTGCCGGACGACCACCCGGGTGCGCTGCTGGAGCTGCTCCAGGAGTTCGCGGTGCGCGGGGTCAACCTGATGCGGATCGAGTCCCGCCCGACCGGCGAGGGCATGGGCAGCTACTGCTTCCTGATCGACTGCGAGGGCCACCTGTCCGAGCGCCGGGTCGGCGAGGCGATGATGGGGCTCAAGCGGATCTGCCCGCAGGTGCGGTACCTCGGCTCCTATCCGCGCGCCGACCGGCAGGAGTCCACCCACCGTCGGCCGGGGACCTCGGACGCGGATTTCACCTCGGCGGCGGACTGGCTCTCCCGCGCGCTCGACGGCCGCGGGGACATCTGAAGCCCGCGGGGCGTCCGTAGCCCGCGGGCCGGCTGAAGCCCCCGGGGCATCCGGACTCCTCCGGACATCCTGGCTACATCTTTTGTCTTTCCGACCTTTTCCGACAGTTTCGGACCGGTCCGATCGGGCGGGGCGGGTGGCCCCACCCGTCATCCACAGGTGGCCCGGAGCCGGAGACCGCTGTCCACAGGGCCCCCGCTGTCCACAGCCGGAAGTTATCCACAGGCCTGGGGACGAGTCGACAAACCGGTATAGCCATTGCCCAGACCTGGTCGGACCATCGGTTTGCGTCGCAGAGATGACCAATCGGACCAGAGTCACCCGGTTGCCACCAAATCACCCGTCCGAGTGCTTCAATTCCCTCACTCGAGAAGGTGGATTGAGGTTTGAAACCTCAATCTCCGGGTTCGTTCACGCGGAAGGCAATCCTCCCTTTTGATCCACAGGCCCGGGGCCGGGCCTGTGGATAACCCGGCGCCGGAGAGTTCCCCACACCGGTTATCCACAGGCATGGGCGAGTTATCCCCAGGGGAAAAGCCGTACCGGTGGAGGAACGGTCTCCCGGTACGCTTGGGCCTGTGATTGACCTTCGCCTGCTCCGTGAGGACCCTGACCGAGTGCGCGCCTCGCAGCGCGTCCGTGGCGAGGACGTCGACCTGGTCGACGCCCTCCTCTCCGCCGACGAGCGGCGCCGGTCCTCGGGCAGCCGCTTCGACGAACTGCGCAACGAGCAGCGGGTGCTCGGCAAGCAGGTCGCCCAGGCCAAGGGCGACGAGAAGGCCGCCCTGCTCCAGCGCACCAAGGACCTGGCCGCCGAGGTCAAGGCCGCCGACGCCGAGCAGAGCGCGGCCAAGGAGGAGGCCGACCGCCTGCTCCGCTCGCTGGCGAACCTCATCGACCCGGCCGCCCCGGTCGGCGGCGAGGAGGACTTCGTCACCCTTGAGGAGATCGGCACCCCGCGCGACTTCGCCGCCGAGGGCTTCGAGCCCCGCGACCACGTCGAGCTGGGCCAGATCCTCGGCGCGATCGACACCGAGCGCGGCGCCAAGGTCGCCGGTGCCCGCTCCTACTACCTGACCGGCGTCGGCGCGCTGCTGGAGCTCGCCCTGGTCAACATGGCGATCGCCCAGGCCACCGCGGCCGGCTTCACCCCGATGATCACCCCGACCCTGGTCCGCCCGGCCGCCATGGACGGCACCGGCTTCCTCGGCCAGGCCGCCGAGAACGTGTACCACCTCGCCGAGGACGACCGGTACCTGGTCGGCACCAGCGAGGTCCCGCTCGCGGCGTACCACATGGACGAGATCCTCGACGCCGACAAGCTGCCGCTGCGCTACGCCGGCTACTCGTCCTGCTTCCGCCGCGAGGCCGGCACCTACGGCAAGGACACCCGCGGCATCATCCGCGTCCACCAGTTCGAGAAGGTGGAGATGTTCGTCTTCACCACCCCCGAGGACGCGGAGAACGAGCACCGCCGCCTGCTCCAGTGGGAGAAGGACTTCCTCAACGCGCTGGAGCTGCCGTACCGGGTGATCGACGTCGCCTCCGGCGACCTCGGCGCCTCGGCCGCGCGCAAGTTCGACATCGAGGCGTGGATCCCCACCCAGGGCAAGTACCGCGAGGTCACCTCGACCTCCAACACCACCGAGTACCAGGCCCGCCGGCTGTCGATCCGGATGCGCGAGGAGGGCAAGACCCGCCCGCTCGCCACCCTGAACGGCACCCTGGTCGCCGTCCCCCGCACCATCGTGGCAATCCTGGAGAACCACCAGCAGGCCGACGGCTCGGTCGTCGTGCCCGAGGCACTGCGGCCGTTCCTCGGCGGGCGGGCCGTCCTCGAAGCGGTCAGGTAGCCCGGCCCGCACCGCCCAGCACGACCTGCAACTCCCGGGAGACGTACGGCCCATGAGCACCATCAGCCCCAGCCCCGCCTCCCCCGACGGTGGCGACCTGCCCTACCGGCTGGTCGCCACCGACCTCGACGGCACCCTGCTCACCAGCGGGGAGACCGTCTCCGAGCGCACCCGCGCCGCCCTCGCCGCGGCCACCGGCGCGGGCGCGCTGCACATCATCGTCACCGGGCGCTCGGCCGTCTGGGCCCGCCCGATCTTCGACGAGATCGGCTACACCGGGATAGCGGTCTGCGGCCAGGGCGCCCAGGTGTACGACGCCGGCGCGCACAAGCTGCTCACCTCGCTCACCCTGGACCGGCGGCTCGCCGCGATCGCGATCGAGAAGATCGAGGCCCGGACCGGCCCGCTCGCCATCGCCGCCAACCAGGACGGCCTCGACGGCCAGGTGCTGGCAGGCCCCGGCTACGAGCTGCTGATCGGCTCCGACCTGCCGGTCGTCCGGGTCGAGCGCAGCGCGCTGTTCGACGCACCGCTCAGCAAGCTGTACATCCAGCACCACGCCCTCACCGACGACGCCCTCGCCGAGGCCGCCCGACGCGCCGCCGGCGACCTGGTCGGCGTGGTGATGGCCGGCGCCGGCGTGGTGGAACTGCTCCCGCTCGGCCTGTCCAAGGCCACCGGCCTGGCCGTCGCCGCCCGCCGCCTCGGCGTCCGCGCCGCCGACACCATCGCCTTCGGCGACATGCCCAACGACGTCCCGATGTTCGGCTGGGCCGCCCACGGCGTCGCCATGGCCAACGCCCACGAGGAACTCCTCGCCGTCGCCGACGCCGTCACCACCAGCAACGACGAGGACGGCGTCGCCGCGGTCCTGGAGCGCCTCTACCCGCAGCGCTGACGCCTCCGGCGGGGCCGGGCCGCAGGCCCGCGGGCCCCGGCCTCCCTGCTGCGGCCCTCCGCCGCGCCCGGTTCCCCGCGCCCCGGGTGGGACGCGGGGAACTCCTGTCCGGGGAGGGGGAGGGAGCACGCCGACAGGTGGTGAGCGGGCCGGCCAGGGGGCCGGTCGGGTGTTCATGCGCTGTTCAGGGGTGGGTTGTAGGATGACCGGGCAAGCGGTTGTAGGATGACCGACGACCGATGATGGCGTGTGCGGTGGGAAGGGAGGTCCGGCATGAGCGGCGGTTTGCAGGCAGCCGGGCGGCGCTCCCTGGTGGACACCGCGATCGAGCAGTTGCGGGAGCAGCTGGCGGGTGGGGCGTGGCCGGTGGGGTCGCGGATTCCCACCGAGCACGAGCTGGCCGAGCAGCTGCACGTCGGGCGGAACACCGTCCGGGAGGCGATCCGGGTGCTGGTGCACGCCGGGATGCTGGTCTCCCGGCAGGGCGAGGGGACGTTCGTCCGCTCCACCAGCGACCCGGCGTCCGTGCTGCGCGGCGTCCAGCGCTCGGGCATCCGGGACGTCCTGGAGGTCCGTGCGGCGCTGGAGACCGAGGGCGCCCGGCTGGCCGCGCTGCGGCACACCCCCGAGGACATCCGGCGGATGCGCGCCGCGCTGGCCCGTGAGGCCGAGGTGTTCGCGGCGCACCCCGAGCGGGCGAGCCGCGAGGCCACCGTCGAGCACGACCTGGAGTTCCACACCGCCGTCGTCGAGGCCGCGCACAACCCCGCGCTGGCCGAGGTGTACCGCTACTTCGGCGCCTCCGTACGCGAGGCGATGACCTCCGCCTTCGGCGACCACGACATGCCCGAGGCGGTCGTGGCCACCCACGAGGCGCTGGTCGACGCGATCGAGAGCGGTGACCCGGACCGGGCCGAGGCGGCGTGCCGTGCGCTGCTCGCCGGCCCGACCGCGGCCGTCGAGCAGCTGCTCGCGGCCATCGCGGCCCGGAAGTAGGACGGCGCGAGCCTCCCTTCCGCCGTCCGCATCCACGCACATTCACGAAAGAACAGCACACCCATGGCCGTCACCCGTGCCCAGCAGCCGGTTGTCACCACTCCTGCCCCGCTCCCCGTTCGAGCCCGGCTGGCCCATCCGCTCCTGCTGCTGACCGGCATCGTGCTGGTCGCGCTGAACATGCGCGCCTGCCTGGCGGCGGTCTCCCCGATGGTCGGCGAGATCCAGCGGACCTTCGGCCTGTCCGCCACCGCGAGCGGGCTGATCACCACCGTTCCGGTGCTGTTCCAGGGCGTCGGCGCCCCGCTCACCCCCCGGCTGACCCGCCGGTTCGGCGCCGAGCGGGTGGTGCTCGGCGCGGTGCTGGTGCTCGGCGCGGGCGTACTGCTGCGGGTGCTGCCCTCGGTGACGGCCCTGTACGCGGGCTGCGTGGTGATCGGCGTGGCGATCGCGGTGCTGAACGTGTCGATGCCGGGCCTGGTCAAGCGCGAGTTCCCGGACCGCGCGGCCACCATGACCGGCGTCTATTCGACCACCATGCTGGTCGGCGCCACGCTCGCGGCCGGCACCTCCGTCCCGCTGGAGCACGCGCTCGGCGGCGGCTGGCGGGCCTCGCTGGGCGCCTGGTCGCTGCTCGCGCTGATCGCGGCGGTGGCCTGGCTGCCGCAGGTGCTGCGCTCCCGCCAGGAGCGGCAGCAGGGAGCGGTGGCCGCGGCCGGCGCGCCGGCCAGGCCGATCGAGGGCATCTGGAAGTCCCCGCTGGCCTGGCAGATCAGCCTCTTCATGGGCATCTCGTCGCTGCTGGTCTACACCCTGGTCGCGTGGATGCCGACCATCCTGGCCGACCACGGCATGGAGCGCGGCCAGGCCGGTCTGGTCTTCGCCTTCTCCAACCTGGTGCAGGTGGCGGGCGCCTTCCTGGTGCCGCTGATGGCCGGCCGGATGACCAGCCAGCGCGCGCTGGCGGTGACCATGGCCGCCCTGAACGGGCTGGGCATCGCCCTGCTGCTGGTCGCGCCGGTCTCCGCCGCGTGGGTGTCGGCGACCATCCTCGGTGTGGCCCAGGGCGGTTCGCTGGGTCTGGGCCTGGCGTTCATCGTGCTGCGCACCGGCACCGCGGCCGGTGCCGCCCAGCTGGGCGGGATGTCGCAGGCGATCGGCTACCTGGTCGCGGCGGCCGGCCCGGTGGGCGCGGGTGCGCTGCACCAGCTGACCGGCGGCTGGGAGGCCACCCTGGTGCTGATGCTGGTGCTGGTCCTGGTGGTCGGCGCGGCCGGCTGGGGCGCGGGCCGCAACCGCACCCTCTGAGCCGCACTCCCGGACGTCCGCGAGACCCGGGTGCACTGAGCCCCGGACGCCCTCACGGGTGTCCGGGGCTCGCTGCCGTACCGGGCCCGGTTCCCTCCAGGGCCCGGTTCCCTACGGGGCTCCGTGCCGTACCGGGCTCACTCCTCGCCGGCGAGGGTCATCCCGGCCAGCTTCACCGAGGCGAACACCGTCGCCGCGACCGTGACCACCAGCAGCAGCGGCACGGCGGCCCCGAGCGAGACGTCCGAGCTGATCGCGTTCTGTCCGGCGACCGCCTCGGCCACCGAGCGGCCCCACTGCTGGACACTCAGCGTCCGGGCGCCCTCGACGAAGTTGCCGACCGTCGACTCCCAGATCAGGGCGTACGCCAGCCCGGCGACCACCGCGTGCCGGGTGACCACGCCGAGCAGCAGGAACAGCGCGCTGTACGCGGCCCCGGCGACCAGCACCGCCACGGTGTAGCCGAGCGCCACTCCGTCCTGGGTGCCGACCAGCAGCAGCCCGGCCAGCAGCGTCGGGACGACCGAGAACAGCCAGGTGACGCCGATCGCGACGACCAGCTTGGTGGTGACGATCCGCCACCGGGGCAGCGGCTTGGCGAGCAGGTAGACGATCGAGCCGTCGTCGATCTCGTTGGCGATCACCCCGGTGCCGACCACCAGCCCGAGGATCGGGACCAGGGTGCCGAGGCCGAGGGCGCCGAGGATGTTGCCGGCCGTCTCGTGCGGGTCGGCGCTGGACACGCTCGCGATGGCCGCGATGACCAGCAGCAGGGCGGGGACCACCAGCAGCAGCAGGCCACGGCGGCGGCCCAGCAGCCCGCGCAGGGTCAGCCTGGCGACGGTGGGGTTCATGGTCGGTCGGCCCCTTCCTGGGCAACAACGGCCTGGGCAACAACGGCCTGGGCAACAACGGTCCTGGCGGCGGCACTCACGCGGAGACCAGGTACGAGAAGACGCTCTCCAGCGATTCGTCCGCCGGGGAGACGGTGTACAGCCGGATGCCCGCCTCCCGGGCGACCCTGGGCAGCAGGGTGGTGAAGCCCTGGAAGTTCACCGCTTCGATCCGCAGCGCCCGCTCCCGCTCGTCCACCTCGATGCCGGTGGTGGAGCCGTCGGCGATCAGCGCGGCGGCGAGCCGGCGGTCGTCGCTGGAGCGGACCAGGTAGCGGTGCGGGCGGTCGGTCATCAGCCGGCGGATCCTGCGGAAGTCGCCCGAGGCGGCGTGCCGTCCGGCGACCACCACCTCGATGTGCCGGGCCAGCTGCTCGACCTCCTCAAGGATGTGGGAGGAGAACAGCACCGTCCGGCCGTCCTCGCCGAAGCGGCGCAGCAGGTCCATCAGCTGGAGCCGCTGGCGCGGGTCCATGCCGTTGAAGGGCTCGTCGAGCAGCAGCACGGACGGGTCGTGGACCAGCGCGGAGGCCATCTTGACCCGCTGCTTCATGCCCTTGGAGTAGGTGCCGGTGCGACGGTCCTTGGCGTAGGCCATCTCCACCAGGTCCAGCGCGCGGCGGGCGGCGGCGCCCGGCTGGGGCAGGCCGTGCAGTTCGGCGTTGGCGAGGACGAACTCCCAGCCGGTCAGGTAGTCGTACATCGACTCCCGCTCGGGCACCAGGCCGATCTGCTTGTACACCTGCTGGTTGCGCCAGATCGGCGCGCCGTCCAGGGTGACGGAGCCGCTGGAAGGGGCCAGGAAGCCGCTCATCATGTGGATGAGGGTGGACTTGCCCGCCCCGTTGGGGCCGAGCAGGCCGGTGATGCCCGGGCCGATGGCCATGGTGATGTCGTTGACCGCGACCACGTTCCCGAACCAGCGGGAGACCTTGTCGATGCTGATGGTGGCCATGTCGCCCTCTCACACGTTCCGATAGCGGCGCAGCAGCAGCCGGTACGAGCCGGCCACCATGGCCACCGCGACGAGCGCGAACACCGCCGCTCCGAGGCCGCCCGGCGCGTGCCGGCGGTCGAGCCCCCCGCCGAGGCCGAACACCTCGTTGACCAGGGCCTCCACCAGGTCGGTGGGCGAGATCAGCGACATCCACTGCGCGGCGTCGGAGCCGGTCGTGCTGGGGTTGCTGATCCCGACCGCGGCCGCCCCCAGTGCGGCGCTGACCGCCAGGTAGCCCATGATGGCGGCCACCCCGAAGCCCCGGCGCGGAGTCGCGGCCGCGATCACCACGGCCACCGAGGTCGGCACCAGGGCGTACAGCACCGCCGCGACCAGGCCGTACAGGAAGTGCCCGGTGTTGTGCGCGAAGTCCATCCCGCCGAGCAGCGCGCCGACGTACAGCACCAGCAACGGGGCCGCCATCAGCAGCAGTTGGGCGCAGACCATGGCGCCGAACTTGGCCCTGACGTAGTCGGTGCGGGTGATCGGGCGGGAGAAGTAGAGCGGGACGGTCTGGTAGCGCAGGTCCCGGGAGAGCAGCACCGGCGCCTGGGAGGCGAGGAAGACCGAGACCACCAGGCTGAGCATGGAGAGGTAGCCCGCGTACTCGACCGGCAGCTCGTCGCGCTTCATCACGACCGAGAGCGCCACCATGATCAGCGCCGGCACGGTGACCACGCCCAGCACCAGCATCGGCAGCACCTTGGACTTGCCGGAGCGCCCGAGGCCGTACGCGGCGCGCAGGCTCTGGGTGAAGAGCGCGCGGGTGGCGTAGGCGCGGCCGAGCCGGGGGCCGGTGTAGCCGCGGTAGCCGATGTCGTGGATGACGCCGGTGTCGGCGGACCTGGTCTCAGGAGGCAGCGACATCGTTCGTCCCTCCCCTGCTGTCCTGCGGGGCCTGGGCGTCCCGCTCGTGGGCGTCGGTGAAGAGCTCGGCGACCCGGTGGCGGCGCTGCTCCAACCGGACCAGGCCGAGGCCGAGTTCGGCGACGGCGTCGCGGATGGTGTCGTACGTCGAGTCGTCGGCCAGCCGCACCAGCAGCTGGTGCGAGCCCTCCGGCTGGACGGACAGGCCGGCCGCGGCGAGCCGCTCGCGGACCGCCGGGCCCGGCTCCAGGCCGTGGTCCTCCGGGTGGTCGCTGACCTCGACCGTGAGGACGGCCGTCGCCTCGGTGAAGGAGGCGGTGGAGGAGGAGCGCAGCAGCTTGCCGCCGTCGATCACGACCAGGTGGTCGCAGGTCCGCTCCAGCTCGCCGAGCAGGTGGGTGGTGACCAGCACCGAGATGCCGAAGTCGGTGTGCACCCGGCGGATCAGGCCCAGCATCTCGTCCCGGCCGGCCGGGTCGAGGCCGTTGGTCGGCTCGTCCAGCAGCACCAGCTTCGGGTCGTGCACCAGCGCCTGGGCGAGCTTGACCCGTTGCTTCATGCCGGTCGAGTAGCCGCCCATCGGGCGGTACCGCTCCTCGTAGAGGCCGACGTGCCGCAGGGTGTCCGCGGTGCGCTCACGGGCAGCGGTGGCGGGCAGGCCCGCCATCCGGGCCATGTGCACCACGAACTCGGTCGCGGAGACGTCCGGTGGCAGGCAGTCGTGCTCGGGCATGTAGCCGACCTGCGCGCGGATCTCGGAGCCCCGGGTCGCGACGTCCAGGCCGAGGACCTCGCCCCGGCCGGAGGTCGCCGGGGCGAGCCCGAGCAGGATCTTGATCAGGGTGGACTTGCCCGCGCCGTTGGCCCCGACCAGACCGACCACACCCGGCCGCACCTCGACGGTGAGCTGGTCGAGGGCAGTGACGCGGGGAAACCTCTTGGTGAGGCCGTCCGTCTTGATGACAGCTGTGGACACGGACACCAACGTAACGGTCTTGCGCGGCAAGGGCCATGGGCTCGAATGACGAGCCCGTCTGCTGCTGCGGTATGACGCCGTGACCCCTCCCCCCTAGGGGTTCGGCAAAAACAGAACCCGCCTGTACCCTTTGTCGAACTCTTTGCCTACTTGCCGAATTCTTTGCCGACGGGGGTGCCGGAACAGCGTGCCGGCACGGGAGGGGATCGATCGACATGTCTGATCGGGCGACCGCATTCGACCGGATGATGAACCCTTGGGCCTACGACGCGGACGGGAACCTGACCGCCCAGGCCCGCGCCCAGGAGGCGGCCCGCACACAGATCAACTCGGCCTCGGCGTCGGGCGGCGGAGGCGGCGGGGGCGGGGGCGGCTTCAGCGCCGACCCCAACGCGCTCACCACCGCGGGGAACAACTCCGACCAGATCCACGCGCGCCTCAACACCGACGGCCGGGGCGCCGACGAGGCCACCGCCAAGGTCTCCACCTCGCTCGCCAACTGGAGCACCGGCAAGGCCGCGGCGGGCGCCGCCGGCACCTGGGACCAGTGCGTCGCCGCCCTCGGCAGCACCATCGGACAGACCACCCAGGCGCTGCGCGCCACCGCCACCAACTACCGCCAGAACGAGTCGGCCGTGCAGCACGACCTCGACGCCTGAGAGGACCGCAGCGATGGTCGACTTCCACGAACTCAGCACCGCCGACTTCGGCGTCCTGGACAACGCCGCCACCGCCTGGACCACCATGGCCCAGAAGCTCAAGTCGCTGGACGACGACTGGGACACCACAGTCATAGCCAAGGTCAACTCCGCGTGCTGGAGCGGCCCTTCGGCCGACCAGGCCCGCCCCGGCCTCCAGCGCACCAACGAGCAGTTGACCGCCGCCGTCACCGAGGCCAACGCCTTCGCCTCGACCTTCAAGGAGGCGTCGACCGAGTTCAAGGCGGCGAAGGCCAAGCTGGACAAGGCGGTCGCGGACGCCCGGACGGCCGGACTGACCGTCACCGACAACGGCACCGTGAGCTGGCCCCCGGCCGACAACGCCACCCGGCACGACTACGAGGCCTTCCGGGATTACCAGAAGGAGTGGGGCGACAAGGCGGGGGCCGCCCGCAAGGCGATCGACGCGGCGGTCGCGGAGGCCACCGCCGCCGACGAGCGGATCGCCTGGGCGCTGCGCTCCGACAGCCTGACCGACGGGCAGAAGTCCTTCAACAGCGGGGCGATCGGCAGCGGCCCCGAGGCGGACGGCAGGCGCGCCGCCAAGCTCGCGGCCAGGGGTGGTGACATCACCGAACCCGAACTCACCGAGCTGAACTCGCTGTTGGCCGCGCACGGCAACGACCCGAAGTTCTCCACCAAGTTCTACCAGGACCTCGGCCCGGACGGCCTGATCAAGTCCTGGAACAGCATGGTCGGCGACCCGGCGCACCCCCGCGACGACAAGTCCCCGCGCTGGAAGGCCTACGAGGAACTCCAGAAGAACCTCGGGCTCAGCCTCGCCACCGCCACCCGCACCACCACCGAGCCGCACTTGTCCGACGAGTGGGCCGCAGCGCTGCGCAAGGCCGGCTCCCAGCCGGTCTGGGACAAGCCGTACCGGGCCTCCGGCCTGGACTACGTGCCGTACGGCTACCAGGTGCTCTCCGGCATCCTGATGAACGGGAACTACGACGCCCACTTCATCAACCCGATCGCCGAGCACGTCACCCAGCTCGACACCCAGGACAGGTACTGGCCGGCCCCGCCGCCCGGCTCCAAGATCCACGGTTTCAACCTGACCGGCGGCGACGAGGCGGGCTCCGGCTTCCGCCCCACCACCGCCGTCCTGGAGGCGCTCGCGCACAGCCCGGAGGCGGCCAACAAGTTCTTCACCGAGCAGCCGACCGCGTACAACCAGGACGGCACGGTCAACAAGGGCGGCAAGCCGAAGCCGGCCGACTACTTCGACTACTACGTGCACGACAAGGACTGGATCCCGGACACCACCTCGCGGGACTCCAAGGTCTGGGACGCGAGCAAGCAGGCCGGGCCGGCCGCGCTCGGCCGCGCCCTGGAGGCGGCCACCACCGGCCACCCGTACGACGAGCCGGGCCCCGTCCCGCCGGCCAGGCACACCACCGAGCAGGCCGACCTGATGCAGAAGGTCGTGGACACCTTCGGCCGGCACGGCGACGGCGGCGCCCTGGAGGACATCAAGGAGGACGGCAAGCTCTCCGCGATGAGGGTGAGCCTCGGACACATGACCGCCGAGTACATCGGGGACGTGCAGAACGCCCTCTCGACCACCCACGCGCTCCCGGTCAACGGCTCCCCAGCCGTTCTCAACAAATCCAGCGTGGGCGGTCTGCTGGACGCGCTCGGACGGGATCCGGAGTCCTACGGCGCGGTGGTCAACGCCAACCAGGCGTACACCACCGCCCTCATCCGAGGCCACATGGACGGCGGGCAGACCGACTTCGCCCGGCTCAACGTCGACATCGACAACGTCGCCCACGCCGGCGGAATCGTCAGCGGCTTCCTCAACGAGGCCCGGGTCGACGAGGTGCACTACCAGCACGCCAAGTCCGACCAGGAGTTCAACGAGGCGCTGGAGAAGAACGTCGGCTACGGCAAGGACGCCTTCAACGCCATCATCGGTACGGTGACCGACAAGGTACCGCTCGGCGGCGAGATCGCGGGCCAGATCGTCGACTCGATCGCCGAGAGCGTGATCGAGGCCAACAAGCAGGACACCACAGCGTCTGGCAACCAGGCGGCACGCGACGACAACGCCGGTGGCCAGAACCAAGCGGTGGGTGGCGTCAAGCAGGCCATCATCGACGCCGGCGGCACCTCCGGGATGAGCCAGGACGACATCAAGCGCCTCGCCGAGAGCGCCGGGATCAGCGTGACGAACGGGTACACCGCCGGGGTCACCAACAACCACGTCAACCACGCGAAGGGCAGCGCATGACGGGGTACGGAGGACGCTGGGTGCTGCCCGCCGCGGCAGCCGTGGCCGTCGCGGCCGCCGGAACGGTCGGCTACCTGGACTGGCGCGGCCACCGGCCGGTCGATACGGCCGGCCGGGAGGCCTATCTCTGCACGCTGCCCACCGGTGACGACACCCCGCTCGGACGGCTGCTGCCGCCGGGCGGGCAGGACGTGGAGGAGAGGTCGACGGGCCGTACCTCCGACCCGGTGTCCTGCGCGGTCCGCGTGGACGGGCGCGCCGCGATCACCACGTCCGCCGTCTTCCAGGACGGCGGGCCCACCCTCTCCCCCGCGGCCGCCGAGCACCCGGATGCCCGCCGCTTCGACGCGGGCAGCGTGGCCGCGTCCTGGCCCGGCGGCGCGACCGTCTCCGACTACTGCCTGGGCGGGCCGGTCGGCCATGTCCAGCTGGTCGTCACCGCCGGTGAGGCGGTCCGGGCCGGCTCGGCCGACCAGCAGCAGGCGGACCTGGAACGGATCGCCCGGGACAGGCTGAAGAAGAGCATGAAGGACGTCTGCCGGTGAAGCGCTTCCGACTGGTGATCGCGAGTTCGACGGCCCTGCTGCTGGGCGGTGGCCTGCTCGGCTGGCACGTGTACCTCGACCGTACCGAGTACCGGCCACCGGGCGTCGAGCTGTCGCACGGGGAATGCCGGGGCACCCTCGACGCCCCGGGGTTCTCCACGATGATGGGACACACGCCCCGGGTCTTCGTGACGACCGGGTTCCGCCCCTCGACGCAGGACAACACGCCCGGTATGGACTGCCGGGTCGAGGGCCAGGGCGGACGGGTGCTCCAGATCATGGCGAACAGCTCCAGGTTCCCCGGCAACGGCCTCGACGGGGAGGTCGCCTTCGGCTGCACCCTGAACGGCAAGGCCGAGCCCTACCGGGCCGCGCTCAGGTTCAGCCGCGACTTCCCCCGGGCAGACATCCCCGACCGGGCACACGTGGCCGAGCTCCTGACCAGCTTCGCCGAACGAGCTGCCGGGGAACTGGGCTGTGCGCACGGCGCCGAGTCGGTCACCGAGGTGTGAGCCGGCCGGCGCCGCTCCTGGCGCCGGATCAGCTGTGGGCGCGCTCCCACAGCTCGGTGACCTTGCCGGAGGCGTCGATCGCCACCTTGTAGTCGCCGGCCGAGCACGACGAAGGAACCCCCGTGGTGACGCATGATCAGTTCTGTGGCGCGGCGGACAGACTAGCGCCCCGGCCCGACACCCTCGCCGACGGCGGGGCTCAGACCAGCTGGGCGAGGCCCTCGGTGGCGATCCTCTCGAAGACCGCGTGGTCGTTCTCGAAGACCGAGTCGGGGACCGGCCAGTGGATCACCAGCTCGGTGACGCCCAGCTCCCGGTAGGTGCCCGCCCAGTCGACGAAGGCGTCCACCGACTGCAGCGGCTTCTCCGCGGTCGAGCCCTGGAGCAGCACCTTCTCCAGCGTCGCCACGTCCCGGCCGACGGCCTCGCAGGCCGCCGTCAGCTTCTCGATCTGCCGCGCGATCACGCCGGGCGCCTGCTCCACCGGCACGTCCGCCGGGCCCTTCGGGTCGCCGTACGTCACCCAGCCCTGCCCGTACTCGGCGGCCAGCTTCAGCCCGCGCGGACCGGCCGCCGCCACGTAGAACGGCACCCGCGGGGTCTGCACGCAGCCGGGGATGTTCCGCGCCTCGACCGCCGAGTAGTGCGTCCCCTCGCGGGTCGTGGCGTCGTTGCGCAGCAGCTCGTCCAGCAACGGCACGAACTCCCCGAACCGGTCGGCCCGTTCCCTCGGCGACCACGCCTCCTGCCCCAGCGCCGTCGCGTCGAACCCCGTCCCACCGGCCCCGATCCCCAGCGTGAACCGCCCGCCGGACACGTCGTCCAGCGTGATCAGCTCCTTCGCCAGCGTCACCGGGTGCCGGAAGTTCGGCGAGGACACCAGCGTCCCCAGCCGCAGCCGCTCGGTGGCGGTGGCGGCGGCCGTCAGCGTCGGCAGGGAGCCGAACCACGGCTCGTCCTGGAACGACCGCCAGCTCAGGTGGTCATAGGTGTACGCGGCGTGGAACCCGAGCTCCTCGGCCCGCCGCCAGATCTTCTGTCCCTCGCTCCACCGGTGGATGGGGAGGATCACCGTGCTCAGACGCATACCACCGACCCTACGGTAGCCGTCAGCGGCCGGCGCCCTCGTACGGAGATCGAGCACGTCGTGTGAAGCGCGCTTCGGTCCGCCCGTCCGGTGGCGAAGAGGACGGGCTCCTTCACGCGTTCGCGGCCGGATTCCTCTCCAGGACACGACCGCCGGTGCGGACCGGCCCCCGGTCGGATTCAACGCTGCAGCCAGCTCAGCAGGGTCGTCGCCGTGAACACCGTGCCCGACGCCAGACAGACCGCGCGCGGGGTCAGCCACCTCGGGCCTTCCAGGGGCCGGGACTGCGGGACCGGAGCCAGCAGCGCGTCTGCGAAGGCCTGGGCGGTCGGCGGTCGGTCCGCCGGCTCGACGGACATCGCGGCCCGCAGCAGCAGGACGACGTTCGGTGGGAGCTCCGTTCCGGCTGGGAGCGCCGGCAGCGTCGAGGCGGTCGGCTGGTCGGTCATCAGGGCTGTGGCGCGTCCGCCCGGGCCGAACGGCTTCTGCCCGGTCAGCAGCTCGTAGGCCACGACGGCCAGCGCGTACACGTCGGCCCTCCCGTCGAACCCGCCGGTCTGGAAGGCCTGTTCCGGTGCCATGTACGCGGGCGTGCCCGTGGTCACCGTCAGCCCGGATGCGTCGGCCAGTTGCTTCGCGCTGCCCAGATCCGCCACCAGCACCGCGGCGGGCGCAGGGCCGGTGGCGAGCAGCAGGTTGGACGGCTTGACGTCGCGGTGCACCACGCCCGCCTCGTGCAGGACCTGGACCGCGTAGCCCGCCTCCGCGGCCAGCCGCAGCGCCTCCTGCGGGTCGCACTGCCCGACCCGGTCCGCCAGGGTGCCGCCGCGTACGTAGTCCATGACGAAGTAGGGCCGGTCCTCCTGCACCCCGACGTCGTGCACCCGGACCACCCGCGGGCTGGCGATCCGGCGCAGCAGCCTCGCCTCCGTCAGGAACCGCTCGCGCACATCGGCGTTGGCGGCCCAGTTCTCGGCCAGCACCTTCACCGCGACCTCGGTGTCGAGCTCCGGATCGTAGGCCTTCCAGACCGTGGCGAAGGAGCCGGCTCCGAGCCGCTCCAGGAGGAGGTAACGGCCGAGCTTGCGCATGTGGCAGCATTCTGCCGGAGTCGGGGGGAGTGCGGAACTCCCGTTCGACGGGCGGGATGCCAGGCGGGACGAACGGGGGGATCCAGGTGTTCGAGGAAGGCGAGCTGGAACGGCTCGTGGCGGCTGCTCAGGCGGGGGACCCGGGGTCGACGGAGTACCTGCTGGCCAAGCTGCGGCCGGTGGTGCTGCGCCGCTGCTCGCGCTTCCTGCCCCACCACGCCGACGCGGAGGAGGCAGCGCAGGACGCGCTGCTGTCCATCAGCACACACCTGGGCGAGTACGGCGGCCACGGCTCCTTCCAGGGCTGGGTGACGGTGATCGCCTCGAACGCCGCCCGGTCCACCTACCGCTCGATGCGCCGGCGCGCCGAGGACAGCCACGCCGACCTCCCCGAGCCCGTCGACCCGCGCACCACCAGCGTCATCGCCGGGACCCGGCTCGACCTGATGGAGGCGCTGGCCGCGCTGGAGCAGCAGCACCCCACCCTGGTGGAGGCCTTCGTGCTGCGCGACCTGGGCGACCTGACCTACGCCCAGGTGGCCGAGGAGCTGGGCGCCCCGTTGGGCACGGTCAAGGACCGTATCCACCAGGCCCGCCGCTTCATGCGCGAGCGCCTGGTCACCGGTCTGTGAACGGCGGTCCCGCGGCGGGCGGCGGCCACGCCGTCGTCCGGCCCCGGTCCGCCGTCGCCGCCCTGGTGGCAGCCGCCGCGCTCGGGCTGGCGACCGGCCGATTCGTCCTGCCACCGCCCCCCGGCGCTACCTCGCCCCCGGCAGCGCGGTCGGGTGCCGCGGTCGGCGGGGAGTCCCAGGGCGCGTCCGCTCTCGTGACGCCCGGCGTGTCCGGCCCGACGCCCGCGCCCTCGGCCTCCGGCTCCGCCTCGCCGACCGGTGCGACCGGGCCGGTGACGACCGCGAACCTTCTGGAACCCGCGGCGTTCGGCCCGGACGTCGGCATCGGGCAGATCCACGTCACCGACCGGTACGGCGACGGGGTTTACGCCAACGCGGCCTGCTCCGGCGAGAAGACCCTCACACAGACCCTGGGCGGGCCCGGTGCCCACTTCCGCGGACTGATGACCAGCCCCCGCACCAACCCGGACGACCCCACGCTGGCCGCCGACCGCGTCGACCAGGTCGCCCGCGAGGTCGCCGCCGAGACCGTGAGCCCTTCCCGGGCGCAGAACTTCGCCGAGCGCCTGCTGCTGGAGGAGGTGCCCTGCCAGGAGGAACCGCCAGGGCACTGGGTCTACGGAAGGACCACGACGCTGCAGCTCGCCCCGGACGTCACCGCGAGCTGGATGGGCACCTACCAGGGGTCCCTCAACACCAACGGCACAGCGCCCGAGGGCAAGGAGCCCTGCGGCGGCATCGCCGTGCTGCGCAGCGGCAACCACTACGGGGTGCTGGAGGTCGACGCCTGCCTGGGGACGGCCGCGATGGACCGCGTCGTCAGGGCCGCTCTGTCACAGCTGTGAAACAGCCGGTCCGGGCTCCAACTTTCCCTCCCCCGGCGGCATCTCCCCGGTTGTACGAGGACGCAGCAGGCGTCCCGACCAGCAGGGGGACCAGATGACCGAGAACCAGGCCGTCCAGCAGAAGTCCGTTCGCCGCAACCGGGTCGCCGCCGCGGCCTGCTTCGCCGCCGCACTGATCACGGTCAGCGTCGTCGGCACCCAGTCGGCCACCGCCGACGGGGCCGCGCAGCGCACCGCGGTCGCCGCCCACCCGGCTGCGGTCGCCGCGTCCGGACTCGGCTCCGCCGACCTCGTCCAGAGCGAGGACTTCCAGCAGGGCCTGAACCCGGTCGGCGCGACCATCGCGCTGACCGGACGCCAGGGGCTGTCCGCGTGCTCCGGCGAGGAGACGATGCGCGACCTGACCAAGGGCAAGGCCACCGCGTACGCGTCCGTGACCTGGACCTTCGACACCAACGGCCGACTGATCGAGTCGGCCGCGAGCGCCCCCACCGGGACCGAGGCCGCCACCTGGGAGCAGCAACTCGTCGCGCTCGTTCAGGACTGCCAGGACGAGCCCGCCGGCCACTGGTACTACGGCGCGGCCCACACCCTGACCGTCACCGGCGGCACCGCCCACTGGTACCCGGCGTACAACGGCGACGGCACCGTCAGCGGCGGGGTCGCGGTCCTGCGCAGCGGCACCAGGGTCGCCATCGTCGAGCTCACCGGCCGGCCCACCGACGCCCCGACCTCCGTCGAAGGCATCGCCACCGCAGCACTGAAGCGCCTCTCCTCCTGAACGGCGGCCCCGCTCCGCCCGCGCCGCCGGGCGGAGCCGGCGGCCGAGTGCGGGCTCTTCCCGAGTGGGCCGCCAGGGACCGTCCGCAGTGTGTTCTCGCAGGTCGGCCCGTGATGGGTGAACGAGGCTTGACCGAGGACACCAGCGTCCCCAGCCGCAGCCGCTCGGTGGCGGTGGCGGCCGTCAGCGTCGGCAGGTCGCCGAACCACGGCTCGTCCTGGAACGACCGCCGGCTCAGGTGGTCACAGGTGTACGCGGCGTGGAACCCGAGCTCCTCGGCCCGCCGTCAGATCTTCTGTCCCTCGCTCCACCGGTGGATGGGGAGAATAACGGTACTCAAGCACATGCAACGACGATACGCGCGCATCTCGGCGCACCTTCGGACCGCTCCCGCAACGGTGAAGGGGAGGTCGGCTAGCGTGGCGCCATGGGCACACTGAGCAGGCGAGAACTGACCGCGCTGGTCGAGGAGGCGACGGTCGACACCTACGACGAGCACGAGGAGGTGTCGGCTCTGTTCACCGCCGTCGAGGAGAACCTGGCGGTGCCGTTCAGCACTTCGGTGCTGGACGTCGAGGTGACCGTGCGCGGCGTCGACCTCTCCCAGGACGGAAGGATCGTCGCCCTGTGCACCCGTGGCAAGTTCCGGCAGAAGATCGGGCTGCTGGACCTTCCCCTGCCGGAACCGGCTCCGGACGGAGCGGAGTGGGTCGAGGCATATCGCCACTACTGGGCGCAGTGAGCGTCGGAACCTTCGAGAACGGGAGGGCGAGCATGACTGTCGTGGTGCCGAGCGAGGACGAGGCGTCATTGCGAGGCCTGATCGAGCGCTGCGCCGAACTGAAGGGCGAACTGGTCGAGTTCGCCGAGAGCGCGCGCTTCGACCGGTGGCTGACCCCACTCCTGCTGGAAGCAGCCGGCCCCGAGCGACGGCTGGACGAGGATGAGGCGATCCGGATCATCGATCACTTCATCCTGCGGTTCCGTCTGCCGGACGGTTCGACCGTGGTGGACCGGTTCGTCGCAGGGCGGCGGGACCTGACCGAGGCCGACCGGCAGATGCTGCTCGGCTGGCGTGACCCGGTCGAGGGCATCTTCGAGGTCCAGTGCAGGGACGGGGACGCCGTCGTCCTGCTGAACCTGATCGACGACCTCGAATACCGCACGTACTCGAACGTCGGGCGGGCGGCCTTCCGCGGAGTGTCCAAGGGGGGATTCCTGCACACCTGCCTGGTGCCCGTCCACTCGGCCGACGGGGCATGGCTGATCTCCGGAATGGTGTCGCACTACCCGAAGTCCGACGCCACCGAGATCGCCCGGGCCGCGCTCCACCTGGCCACCGATCACCCCGAACTGGTCTTCCGCAACCCGGAGAAGATCGAGCAGGGATGGGAGTCGATGCGGGCGGACCGGGCCGCGTTCATCCGGTTCTGCGGCAGCGACGAACTGGTCCTTCCCCCTGCCGAGGTCGAGGAGAGGCTCAACGCCTACTACCGGCACCGGCAGGAGGCCGCGGTCGCCGAGCGGCCCGACCGGGCCCGGGGCAGGCGGCTGCCGGGAATCGATCTGCCGGCCTTCGAACTGCCGCAGGCCCTCGCGGCATCGGACACAGTGGGCGTCATCTACGACGACGTCGACGGGCTCAACTTCTACGCCGACTACGGGATGCTGCGGGACCTCTTCGCCGACCCGGCCCTCGCGGGCCGCAGGCGGCACCAGGACCTGCTGCGCGTGTACCTGCGCGAGGAGTCGATCGCGCCGCTGCCGATCCGCCGCCTGGCCGCCGCCCACCCGGAGACGGTCGACGCGGTGTTCCGGAAGCTGCTGCGCAGGCCCGGATTCGCCTGGACCGAGCACGGTGACGAGCTGCTTCGCCGGCGCAAGCCCTGGTACTACGAGAGCGAGCCCCGCCCCGGCGTCTCCGTGATCGGCGAGCGCCTCGGCGAACTCGCCGCCGGCGGCCGACGGCAGAAGTTCACCAGGGCGCGGCGCGCGCCCCGCAGGACCGGTCACCCGTAGCCGGCGCGCAAGGAACCGGAGCGAGCCGGTACGAGCGGGGCTAAGGGTGCGGGCGGGTGCGTTGGGCGGGGAGGGACGGGGCGGAGGTGCGGCGGGCGAGCTCGGCGAGGGTGTGGAAGAGGACGTCGCCGAGCAGGACCGGGTCGCGCGAGGCGTCGGGCGCCTGCGGGTCGCGGGTGTCGGGGCGGGCGGTCGGGGGCGGCTGGTCGCGGAGCTGGCGTGTGGGCATGGCTCTTCCTGCCGACGGGGTTGCCGTGGGCAGTCGTGCCCGCCGTAGCCGACCGGGCACCCCGGGTACGGGGGGATCGGCCGGAAACGGCGCATGAAGGGCTTGATCACGGCCTGGACGGCCCGTGGCCGCGTCCCCGCGGCGGTGACCCGGCCGCGCCGATGGGCGAAGATGGACCGGTGACCGAACCCCGTAGCGCGCCCCGCCTCATCGCCACCGACCTGGACGGCACCCTGCTCTGCTCCGGCGGCACCGTCACCGACCGCACCGCCGCGGCACTGGCGGCGGCCGAGGCGGCCGGGGTGCAGGTGGTGTTCGTGACCGGGCGTCCGCCGCGCTGGATGCAGCAGGTGAGCCCGCACATCGGCGGTCACGGGGTGGCGATCTGCTCCAACGGCGGCGCAGTGGTGGACGTGCGGCGCGGCGAGCTGCTGGAGACCTTCCCGCTGCCGGTGGAGACCACCCTGGCGGTGGTCGACGTGCTGCGGGCCAAGCTGCCCGGCACCGCGTTCGCCTTCGAGCACCCGGGCGGCTGGGCCCGCGAGGCCGGGTACGCGGTGCCGATGTGGGGCGACGAGATCGAGCACGAGGTCGGCCCGGCGGAGGAGCTGCTGGGGGCCGGCGGGCCGGTCCGGGGCCTGTTCAAGCTGCTGGCCAAGCACCCGGACCTCGACCCGGACAAGTTCCTCGCCGAGGCCCGGGAGGCGGCCGGGCACCTGGCCGAGATCACCCGCTCCGCGCCGATCCCGCTGCTGGAGATCAGCGCGCCCGGCGTCACCAAGGCCAGCACGCTGGCCCGCTGGTGCGCCGGGCGCGGGATCGACCGGAGCGAGGTGGTGGCCTTCGGCGACATGCCGAACGACCTGGAGATGCTGGCCTGGGCCGGCACCGCGTACGCCGTCGCCAACGCGCACCCGCAGGTGCTGGCGGCGGTGCCGCTGCACACCGTGAGCAACGAGCAGGACGGCGTCGCGGCGGTGCTGGAGCGGCTCCTCGGCCTGTAGCGGACCGGCCCGCCGGACCGGCCTAGCCGAAGCGGCCGTTGACGTAGTCCGAGGTCCGCTGGTCGCGAGGGCTGCCGAAGACCTGCCCGGTCGGCCCGGCCTCGACGATCCGCCCCGGGGTGTCGTGGGTGGCCAGGAAGAACGCGCAGGTCTGCGAGACGCGTTGGGCCTGCTGCATGTTGTGGGTGACGATCACGATGGTGAGCCGCCCGCGCAGCTCGGCGATGGTCTCCTCGACCCGCCGGGTGGAGGTCGGGTCGAGCGCGGAACACGGCTCGTCCATCAGCAGGATGTCCGGCGAGACGGCCAACGACCGTGCGATGCACAGGCGTTGCTGCTGTCCGCCGGAGAGCGCCCCGCCCGGGGTGTGCAGCCGGGTGGACACCTCGTCCCAGAGCCCGGCCCGGCGCAGGCTGGTCTCCACCAGGTGCTGGCGTTCCTCCTTGGACACCTTGATCCCGGCCAGCTTGAGCCCGCTGGAGACGTTGTCCTGGATGGACATCGCCGGGAACGGGTTGGGCCGCTGGAACACCATGCCGATCCGGCGCCGCACCTCGGCGGGCCGGCGGCCGGGCCGGTAGACGTCGTCCCCCTCCAGCAGCACCTCGCCGGAGAGGGCGGCGCCGCGCACCATCTCGTGCATCCGGTTGAGGATCCGCAGGTAGGTGGACTTGCCGCAGCCGGACGGGCCGATCAGCGCGGTGACCTCGCCGGCCGGCATCGCCAGCGAGACCCGTTCCAGCACCTTGCGGCTGCCGAACCAGGCGGAGACGTCCCGGGTCTCCAGCCCGGCGAGCGGCTCGCCGTCGGGCCGGCCGTCCGGGTACTGCTGGTCGGCGTACGGGGCGGGGGCGACCGGGGGCAGGGTGATGGTGTCGGCGACCGGGTCGGCCGGCGAGGGGTCGACCAGTGGGGTGTCGGTCAGTGGTGCGTCGGTCATCGGAACGGTCCTCCGGGCGCGCGTCAGTAGAGGTTGGGCAGCAGGGCGGCGGCGTTCTCGTAGACCGCCCAGAGCAGCGCGCCGACCACCGGCGCGAGGCTCAGGTACGCGGCCGAGCGCCGCCAGTACCGGGCCAGCACCAGGGCGCCGGCCACCGCACCGAGCAGACCGAGCGACCACAGCTGGAGCGTGGCCAGCGCGCCCTTGTCCGCGGCCAGCGCCTTGTCGTACCGGACGGTCGCGGGCCGGCCGCCGGGGTTCTGCTCCGGGTCGCCCTCCAGCCGGGCGCCGATCAGCACGGTGGAGCCGGGGATCCAGTCGGAATCGCCGGTGACCAGCACCAGCCGGTTGCGGGCCGGGTCGGCGATCGGGTGGTCGCCGTCGCCGTACACGTTGACGGTGTAGGTGAACTTGCCCTGGCCGGTGGTGGCTTCGATCTTGTCGCCGACCCGCAGCTTGGACAGCTCGGCGAACGGCGCGCCGAAGGTGGCGCCGCGGCCGAAGACCACGGCGATGCCGCGCTGGCCGGGCAGCGCGGTGTCCCGGCGGTGGCCGGGGCCGCGCATCAGGTCCCGGCCGGTGGTGCCCTCGACCACCACGGCCTGGTGCAGGCCGATCGCCGGGATGTCCAGCAGCGCCACCGGGTCGCCGTCGGCGGCCGCGCCGGTCGGGGCGACCGCCCGGGCCAGCTGGTCGCGGAAGGTCTTGTACGCGGTGGACTGGTAGTGCTTTTGCTGGACGTGCGAGAGCGTGAACAGGTACCCGACGAAGCCGAGCACCAGCGCGGCCGCCAGGCTGACCGCCCAGGCGCCCTGGAGGAACCGCCGTCGCCCGGGGGAGGCCGCGGGCCGGACCGGGGCGGTGGGCGCGGCGGGGGCGGCCGGCTGCGCCGGCGTACTCTGCGCGACCGGCTTCTCCAGCACCGGGGCGGTCACGAGGTGCCGCCCGGGCGGTTGCGGCGGCGCAGCAGACGGCGGCCGAGCAGCGGCGGGACGAGCACCACGGCGAGCAGTTCCAGCGCGGTGAGGGAGGACAGCATCCAGTCCTCGGGCTTGCCGCTGACCTCGACCACGTTGGCCGCCACCTCGGTGGCGGCGCCGCCGCGGCCGCGGGCGACCACCTGGCCGGTCTGCGGGTCGATCACGTCCCCGGTGCCGTCTCCGGCACCGGGCGCGTTCGGGTCACCGGCACCGCCGGCGGCGTTCGGGTCACCGGCACCGCCGGCCGCGTTCGGGTCACCGGCGGCCGCACCGGCACCGCCCGCGCCGTTGCCCCCCGCCCCGTTGCCGGCCTTGCCACCGCCGTTGCCCCCGGTGCCACCCGAACCGCCGGAGCCGCCGTCGCCGCCCGAACCGCTCTTCACCGCCTGGCCGCCCTGCACGGTGCAGGGCACCGGCGCGTCCTTCTTGTCGCACGGGCTCGGCATCGGCGCGTTCTTGAGGACGGTGAGCTCACCGGCCGAGTTGAAGGTCGGGTTGGCGCAGTTGGAGAGGGTGTCCGGGTTCACCGGGCTGGCGTTGCCCGGGATGCTCTTGGTCTGGAGCAGACCGCCCTTGACCAGGCCGCGCGGGATCGGCGAGTAGCCGAGGCCGTCCGCCTCGCCCTGGCCCTCGCAGAGCACGTAGGACAGGAAGCGGCTGAGCGCGGAACCCTTGTCGTTGTTGAACCGCGGCGGCACCGGCTGGGCGGCCCCGGCACGCGGCACGATCACGTAGCTGTAGCTGGAGATCGGGTAGGAGCGCGGGTCGTCCATGGTGTAGACGCCGTCGAGGTTCTGCTGGAGGTAGTTCGGGTCGGTCACCGGGGTGTTGTCGTCGACGCCGCGGATCTTCGCCGCGGTGAGCGCCACCGCGACGTTCGAGGCGGTCGGCAGGGAGTAGTAGCCCGCCGAGTTGAGCACCTTCACGACCGGCCAGTTGCTGCGCTTGGCGAAGGCGTACTCGTCGTAGCCGATGGTGCCCAGGTTGTTCGGGTCCTTGATGTAGCCGGCGACGGTGTCGGAGCTGCTCTGCGCGGTCATCCGGCCGGAGGCCGGGAAGAACTCGGTGTAGTCACCGCAGGTGGTGCCGTTGACCCCCTTGCAGTACGCCTCCCACTGGCCCTGGTGGGTGTGCTGCATCCACCGGGTGAACTGGGCGGTGGCACCGGAACCGTCCGAGCGGACCACCGGGGTGATCGGCAGG
This sequence comes from Kitasatospora sp. NPDC093102, assembly GCF_040683915.1. Classification (NCBI taxonomy): domain Bacteria; kingdom Bacillati; phylum Actinomycetota; class Actinomycetes; order Kitasatosporales; family Streptomycetaceae; genus Kitasatospora; species Kitasatospora sp. NPDC093102. Next base: position 152,231 of record NZ_JBFBFA010000010.1, read on the forward strand.
TTCGGCAGGGCCTTGCCGTAGTCGGCGGCGATCTTCGGGTCGTTCCAGTTGGTGATCTTGCCGGTGAAGATGTCCACGATCGTCTGCGGGGAGAGCCGCAGGTCGCGGACCTGCTTGCCGCCGATCACCAGGTTGTACATGAAGGTCGTCCCGCCGGCCGTGATCGGCACGTAGGAGAAGCCGTAGACCGGGTTCTCCTTGGTGCCCTGGCCGCCGCTGCGGCGGTCGCCGCTGAGGCCGGTGTCGTCCTGGGTGCGGAACGGCACGTCGGAGGCGGTGAAGTCGTCCTGCCCGAGGCTCCAGGCGTTGCGGCCGGCCGCGGAGCCGATCGGGTTGAAGTTGATCTGGATGCCCTGCGGGCCGACGTCCTGGCGCCACTGGTCGATGGCCGGACCGGCCCAGCTGGAGCCGTCCGCGTTCAGCGCGACCGAGGCCGCGTACGCCGGGACGGTCTGCCCCAGCAACAGGGAGGCCGCGGCGAGCAGCAGGGACAGCAGCCCTGCCGCCAGTCGGGCCACGGAGCGCCTTGCGGCCTCCCAGGACATGTGAACTCCTCTGGTTCCGAGGGTGGTTGTACGGAACATCACTGCTTCTTCGGCTGGGTGACGAACGGACGGGCGGTGGCCGCCGCGGCGGCGGCCTCAAGACGGCGGGCTTCCCGGTTGAGGCGGCGCTTCTGGGCCCGCGTCAGCTGGCCGGGCTGCCGGCCGCCGAGCACGCGGGCGGTGACGAAGAGGATCAGCACCACGGCCATCAGCGTCAGGCCGGCGGCGAAGCCGCGAGCGATCATTCCGTCGTAGGGCTGCTTGACGTAGTTCCAGATGTACAGCGGCAGCGACACCTGGTGCTCGGCGAACGGGTTGCCGTTGAACTGCGAGGTGAAGCCGGCGGTGAGCAGCACCGGCGAGGTCTCGCCGACGCCGCGTGCCATGCCGAGCACCACGGCCGTCATCAGGCCGGGCCGGGCGGTGGGAAGCACCACGTTCCACACCGTGCGCCACTGGCTGCCGCCCAGTGCGTACGAGGCCTCGCGCAGGGTGCCGGGCACCAGCCGGATGACCACCTCGGAGGCCCGGGTGACGATCGGCATCATCATCACGGTGAGCGCGAGCGAGGCGGCGAAGCCGCTCTTCTCGAAGCCGAAGGTGATGATCACGATGCCGAACACGAAGAGCCCGGCCACGATGGACGGCAGCGCCGTCATCGCCTCCACCAGCGTCCGCACCGGCCGGGCCATCCGGCCGCCGACCTCGGACATGAAGACCGCCGCGGCGATGCCCAGCGGGACGGCGAACAGCGTTGCCAGGCCCAGCTGTTCGAGCGATCCGACGATCGCGCCGAGCGCACCGCCGGAGTCGATCGGGGAGAGCGGGCCGGTGCGCTCCATCGACTCGGTGAAGAAGTTCAGGTGGCGCGCGGCCTCCATGCCCTTGCTCGCCACGAACCCGATCTGGTCGGCGATCAGCGCGACCACCAGGATGCCGGCGCTCCACGCCACCACGGACACCAGGCGCTCGCGCACCATCAGGGAGCCCCACTGGAGCCGGCCCAGCGCGAAGTAGCCCGCCAGGAACAGCAGGTACCAGCAGAGCAGGAAGCCGGACGCGCCGCTGAACGGCAGCACGCGCTCGTACAGCAGCCAGTTCAGCCCGAGCGAGCCGGCCAGGGCGCCGGCCACGGTGAAGACGTCCTCGGAGGTGACGCCGCCGAGTCGGACCTTCTTCTCGGGGCGGGGTTCGGCTGTCGCGGCCGGTTCCGGACCGGCGGCGGGCCCGGACGCCGCGACCGGCGGCAGGTCGAGCGTGGTCATCGGGTGGTCCCTTCACGGTGGTTCGGACGGCGGTGGGTCTGACGGCGGTCGGTCGGACGGTCCGTCATGCTCAGTCCGCCGTCGAGGCGCCGGAACGGGACCGGTTGATCACGAAGCCGGCCGCCACGTTGACCACCAGGGTGAGTGCGAACAGCACCAGGCCCGCCGCCATCAGCGCGGAGAGCGAGAGCTTGTCCGACTCGCCGAACCGCAGCGCGATCAGCGCCGAGATCGAGTTGGCGCCGTTCTCCAGGATGTGCGTGATGGTCTTGAAGCTCGGCGAGATGATCAGCGCCACGGCGATGGTCTCGCCCATCGCCCGGCCGAAGCCCAGCATCACCGCGCCGATGACGCCGCCCTTGCCGAACGGCAGGACGACCGTGCGCACCATCCCCCAGCGGGTCGAGCCCAGCGCGTACGCGCCCTCCCGCTCCCCCTGCGGGGCCTGGGAGAAGACCTCCCGGCTGAGCGAGGTGATGATCGGGATGATCATCAGGGAGACGACCACGCCGGCGATGAAGGTCGAGGAGGTGTAGGAGGTCCCGATGTCGCCGGTGCGGACCTTGAGGAAGGGGATGTACTCGCCCAGGTGGTTGGCCAGCCAGCGGACGAAGCCGACGATCCGCGGCTGGAGGAAGAACAGGCCCCACAGGCCGTAGACGATGCTGGGGATCGCCGCCATCAGGTCGATCAGCGAGACCAGCGCGCCGCGCAGCCGCGGGGGCGCGTACTCGGAGATGAAGATCGCGGTGGACAGCGCCACCGGGACGGCGATGACCAGCGCGATGACGGCGATCAGCAGGCCGTTGGGCAGGACGGCGGCGATGCCGAAGTTGTGCGCGGCGGTCTGCCACTTCTGCTCGGTCAGGAAGGACCAGCCGACCGCCCGGAAGGCGTCCGTGCCGCGCAGGATCAGGAAGAAGGCGATCAGGCCCATGATCGCGAACACCGAGAACCCGGCCACCCGCAGCACGCCGCGGAACACCCGGTCGGCCGGGGTGGCGGGGGCGGTGATGGCGCGGGGGACGTCGGTGTCGGGTGCGCGGTCGGGTCGGCCCGGCGCCCCGGCGGGCGTTGCCGCGGGCTCGGCGGCGGCTGTCATGGCTGCATCTCCGTGCTCGGGTACGGAGGCCCGGGCTGAGCCCGGGCCCTGAGGGTGGCCCGGCAGGGCCGGAACGGCGGCCCCGCCGGGTCGTACGACGGCGTGCGCGTCACGGGCGGCGGCGCACCCGCGACCAGCCCTTGCGCAGCCCGTTCAGCGCCCGCTCACCGGCCGGCGTGCCGCCGAGGATCAGCGCCGCCGGACCGCCGACCAGCAGCACCAGGCCGCCGATCAGCGCCACCGGGAGCAGCAGCCGGGCCGTGCCCGAGCGGTCCGCGGCGGGCGTTCCGGCCGCCACTGGGGCGACGGCCAGCGGGCTGCCGCTCGCGGCCGGCGTGGCGCCGGGCTTCGCGCCGGGCGCGGCGGCGGCGACCGCCCCGGTGCCGGTGCCGCCCGCACTGTCGGAACCGCCGGTCAGACCGCCGGAGGAACCGCCGCCGATGCCGGAGCCGGACGAGGAGCCGCCGGTCGTGCCGTCACCGAAGCCGGTACCGCCGGTGGTGCCGGTGCCCTCGCCGGAACCGGAGGACGTGGTGCCCCCGGTGCCGTTCGTCCCCTCGCCGCCCTCGGCCGGCGGGGTCGTCGGCGCGACCTGGTTGCCGGGCAGCTTGCCGTCCTGCGTCTCCACGTGCTTGGCGGCGTCCTGCGTCTGCTGGCGCTGGGCGCCGCTCAGGGCCAGGAAGCCCGCCGCCAGCTTGCCCGGCTCGAAGCCGTACACCTGGCCGCTGGTCGTCACCGTCTTCAGGAACTGGGAGATCGCCCCCGCCTTGGCCCCCGACAGGCCCTGGGTGGGCACCATCGCGTACTGCACGGCGGTCAGCGGGTAGGCCCGCTGATCCCGTGCGAAGGCCGAGTCGGCCGTGCCGTACGGCAGTTGCTGCACACCGGTGGCCGGGTCGGTCGGCATGTCCGCCACCGCCGCCTGGAAGCCGGCACTGTCGGGCGAGACGAACTGCCCCGCCGGGTTGAGCAGTTGGGCCTCGGGCAGGGAGAAGGCCTTCGCCTGGCCGGAGTCCATGATGGTGAACAGCGTCCGCTCGCCCTTCTGCATGGCGGGGCAGGCGGAGTGGGTGCCGTCACCGGCGACCGTCGCGTTGGTGCAGTTGGGCGTGTTCTGCAGGAGCTTGCGCGCCATGTCGCCCAGCCCCATGGTGTTCGGGTTCCACTCGTACTGCTTCCAGCGGTCGAAGGGGTCCTTCGTGCCGCCGACGATGCCCGAGGAGTCCTGCCGGATGAAGGACTCGACCGGGTACCCGGAGAAGGTGGGGCGCAGGTAGTAGGTGTTCACGTGCGTGCCCCACTGGTCCGGCTCGCCGTCCAGGAAGCGCACCGCGTCCGGGTCCGAGGCGATCCACGAGGTCAGCTGGTACACCAGGTCCGTGGTACCGCCGACCACCGTCGGGCTGGAGTTGCCGGTGTTGCAGAACCGCGGCCAGGCCAGGCCGGAGGCCGGGGGAAGGGGGTTCAGCTTGAGGAACTCCTGGTCCGCGAAGACGCAGACGGGGTTGCCCCGCACCGAGGCGATGTCCGAGCCGTCCGGGTCGTAGGACTGGGTCAGCATCTTGGCCAGCAACCGGGCGTTGAGCTTCATGTCGCGGATCTGCCGGCCGGACGCCGGGTCGTCCACCACGAAGACCACCGAGATACCGCTCGTCGCCAGTGGCGCGTAGACGTACGGCCGCGGTGGTGCCTGATGGTCCGGCCGGGCGGTCAGCGCGATGTCCTTCCGGCCGCCCAGGAAGTCCTCCCGGGCCTGCGGCTCCCCGCCGGCCGAGCTGTACTGCAGTGCCAGGGGCGAGTCGCCCAGGCAGAGACCGGCCCGCCACTGCTGCATGGCCCGGTTCGCCATCTCCAGACCGGCCAGCGTCATGTCGGCGGTCCGCTCCTTGCACGCGGCCGGGGTGGGCGCGAACTCCAGCGGGATGGCGATGTGGTTGTCCCACGCGCACTGCTCGCTGGTCGCCAGGTTGTTCCAGACGTTGAGCCTGGCGTTGACGTTGTCGCTCGCCGTGGGGGCGAAGTCGCTGTACACGTCGGAGTCGTGGTTGTTGCAGTCGACGACGCCGTCCGGGTTCCAGGTCGCGATGCTGTCCCCGCCGTAGTTCGGCACGACCACGATCGAACACTTGTGGCTGTCGTCGCAGCCCAGCGTCGGGCTCTGCAGCGAGGTCCAGACCTCGATGTCCGCTACTCCCGAACCGTCCGTGCCGGTCGGAGCGATGACCATGTTGCTCACGGAGAAGTCCGGCGTGGTCAGGCCCGGGTCCGGCTTCTTCTGGTTGAAGCCCTTCGCCGGGTCCGCGTTGTAGAGCGTGCTCCCGTAACAGTCCGTGATCTTGGGGTCCTCGCCCCGGCACTGGTAGATCCGGACCGGGTAGCTGGCATTGGCCCCGAGCACCGGGGTCAGCGTCACCGGTGACCCGTAGGGGTCCACGGTCGGAGTGAACCCGCTCCACGACACCTGGACGACCTGGTTGGTCAGGCTCTTCGTCTGGGAGACGGTGATGCTGCCCTCAGGCCCCTTCGACTGGGTCGCCGGGATCCAGACCTTCGGCCCCTTCACCGTCTTGGCCGACCCGGCCGCCGCGGCGGCCGGTGCCACCGCGCCCAGGCCGATCGGCACCACCCCGAGCGCGACCACCACGGACCACACCAGTGCGGCCGCCGGCAGCCGGCGTCTCCACCCCCCCGGTTCTCTCCGGACGGGCAATCGGACTCTCATGACGGGCACCTCCGTGCGGATCCGCGCCACCGGGTGCGCGGCGCGAGGGGGATCGGGCTGCGGGCGCGACCGGCGATTCCGGTACGCATCCATTCGGCCCGCCCCACATGGCCGGATCCGGTCGCCCACGTGTACGAGAGCACAACGCGGCGACTCCGTAGCGGAATTGGGCGATCCACACGGGGAGGCCCGCACCTGACGGCGCGGGCCTCTCGGGGGTCGGACGGCGTCAGCCGTTGACCGTCAGGGAGAAGGAGCCCACCGACTGGCCGTCGGTGAAGAACTTGGTGTTCAGCTTGGTGTCCAGGTACTGCGCGCCCACGGCGTCCACCGTGAAGTCCGACGCGTTCAGCGTCTGGGTGGTTCCGGTCTTCGCGGTCTGCAGCACACCGGCCGGCGCCAGCAGCTCGACCGGCGCGGAGCCTCCCTCCGGCACACCGGTGAGCCGCCAGCTGTCGGCGCTGAACGCGAGCTGCTTGAAGCGCACGCTCTTGCCGGTGAAGTAGTCGATGAACAGCAGGCTGCCGCCCAGCTGCACCTCGCCGTAGTAGCCCACGAGGTTGACCGAACCGCCGGTCACCGGGAAGGAGACCTTGAGGCCCTCGGCCGAGCTGTAGGAGACACCCGCGTCCGGCAGCGGGAGTACCACCACACCGTTCTGCGCCGCGGAGGACACGAAGGCGGTGCTGACGGTCGCCACGGCGCTGCCGGTGGGCGCGGCCGGCGTGGTGTCGGCGGCGGCCGCACCACTCAGGCTGGTCACGGCGATGACGACCGCGACGCTGCCGGCCAACAGCCGGGCGGAAGTACGGGACATGCTGAACTCCTTGGGAGAGGAATCGAGTCGGTGCTGGTGGAACACCGGTCGGACGACCGGCAGCTCTGGGATGCCACAGCACGGCGGCAGGCAGCGGGAACGTTCGACTCCGGACGAAGAAACCGCAGGCCGGGGTCAGCCGAAAGCCGTGGCTCCGGATGTCGGCGGCAGCCGCCGGGTCCTTGCAGATCCAGCCGTTCGGACCGAGGACCGCGCGCAGCGCGGTGCCGTGCGCGTCGGTGGCCGTCCGCTCGGAGTCCCGGATCATGTTGTGGACGATGCGGCCGGCGGCCACGGGCACGAGGCCCGTGGCCGCCGGGTGGTGCGGGGTGGTTCAGCTCTGGACGAAGGAGCCGCAGGCCGGGGTGACCAGGAAGCCGTAGCTCTTGAGGTCGGCCTTGGCGGTCGCGTTGGTGCAGATCCAGCCGGTGGGGCCGAAGATGGCGCGCAGCGCGGTGCCGTGCGCGTCGGTGGCGGTCCACTCGGTGTCACGGATGGCGTTGTAGACCACGCGGCCGAAGGCGGAGTTGGCGAAGGCGGCGTTGATGACGCCGTTCGCCACCGGGGCGACCGGGGCGGTGCCGAGGACGACGCTGCGCAGGGTCAGGGTGCCCGGGGCGTCGGTCGAGGTGCTGTGACCGCCGACCGTCTGGCCGAGGTACTTGGCGACGGAGTAGGGGAAGATCACGTTCGGGTCCTGCAGGTGGCTGTCGGTGCCCTCGTTCTCCTCCGGGCCGTCCTGGACGCAGGTGCCCAGAGTCGGGTTGCCGATCGCGGTCAGGAAGAACGCGCGGGTGCCGGAGTTGGCCTGCGGCAGGTAGGGCAGGATGTTGGTGGCCGGCTTGGTCGAGTCGATCTGGTTCCAGGTACGGGCGGCCGGGTCGCACTGGTAGATGGCCTTGAGCTGCGCCACGGTCAGCGACGCCGGGGCGTTGCCGGAGGCCTGGGCGGACCAGGTCACCGCGTCCTTGGCGAGCGCGACGAAGTCGAGGCCGTGGGCGTCGGTGGCCGCCGGGCCACGGGAGGAGCGGGCGAAGTCGACCGTGGCGGAGGTGTTGTTCGCCAGGGCCTTGACGCCGGCGCCGGAGCCGTTCGGGCGGTCGATCGAGGTGGCGCCGGTCTTGGTGGTGATCGGCGAGGTGCCGGTCGCGTCCCAGCTGTACAGACGGGGGGCGTTCGGGTCGGTCAGCGAGGCGTTGTAGTCGGCCGACAGCTGGTTCAGGACCGTCTGGGTCGTGTCGGAGCCGACGCCCACGATGTCGATGGCGCGGGGGGTGACACCGGTGGCCGGGTCGGCGACAGCGGTGCCGCTGACGACGGTGGCGACGGAGGTCGCCAGCGCGGCGACGGTGAGCAGCTTGGCAGCGGTCTTACGCATGTTCCTCTTCCTTCGGGGGAGAGACGTACATCGCGACCCGCACTCCGGTCGGGAGCTCGGGGCCGGTGGCCGCGTCCGCTGCGGCCTTCCCGGCGATGCCGATCCTGTCCGGCGGGGATGTTCCGCCGGAAGGGAGGCCGAGTCCGGCAGGGGAATGTCGACTCATCGGTTCAACGAGGTTTAGCCACTGGTCAGCGTGCACGTGACAGGGGCACTTCCGGGGCTCCTGACCTGGGCGACGTTCTTCTCCAGGAGGCTGCTCGGAGTGTTGCCGGAAACCTGTCCTTCACCGGAACTGCACGAACGGAGGAGGGTGCACGGAGAGCGCACGGAAGCGTCCGGGGATCGGACGAACACCCGGCAGGATCACCTGGCTCCGGACACGCCGACATGACGGCCCGTCGCTCGACGAGCCGTCATGTCACCTGTGTCCTAGAGCGGCCAGCGGCCGTCCCGCCCGGACCGCCGCAACTCCTGCCCCACCCACTGCAGTCCGGACAGGAACCCCTCGATCCCCGCCTGGCACTGGTCCCGCCGCAGGTACCCCCGCGCGCTGCGGGCGACCGGAACGGCGTCGGCCGCCCCCGGCCGGGTGCTGCGCACCGGCAGGTAGGCGGCCCAGACCCACTGGCGCCCTTCGGACTGCCCGACCGAACACCGCAGCGCGGCCCGTTCGATCAGCAACTCACGGACCGCCTCGGCGAGTTCGTCCTCACTGCGGTAGGTCCGCACGCCGACCCCGAGCGGCCGCCCGTTGGCGGCCCGCAGCGCCCAGCCGAGGCAGCGGTCCGCCGCCGGCACGATCAGCAGCCGTGGACCGCGCCGCTCAGCGGCCATCGGCGCGTCTCAACGGCACTGCGGGCTCCGGGAGTTCGCGCGGCGGCTGCTTGGAGAGCAGCACCACGAACCGCCGGAAGGCGTTCTGGCAGGTCGCGTACCGCTCGTACGCGCGGCTGGAGCGCACCTCGGGGAGGGCGCGCGAGCCCGGGACGACCCAGATCCACCCGATGCCCTCCCGCACGTGGGTGATCCGCGCGGTGAGCCCGGCCGCCGCGATGCGCAGGCCGTCGAAGCCCCGCTCGGCCTCGCCGGCCGTCTCGAACGCGGCCGGGGTGATCGCGACCACCCGTCCGTTGGGCGCCTTCAGTTGCCAGCGGTAGCGCCCGTCCGCTGCCCGTTCGGCGCGGAACCCCCCTCGACTTGCCCCTGCTGCGGTGTAGCCGCGGCCGGCAGCGTTCACTGCCCCCTCCGTCCGGTTGCCCTCCGGATTCCCCTCCGAGCGGGAGCAAAGCTATGTGTGCACACGGAGGCCCCGAAAGCCCAGAACGTTCACAACTTGCGCTGTTGGTCGGGAAGTTCTCTCTTGTTTAACTTTCACGGTTCCCGACCGGGAACCGGCCGGGAACGATCAGAGCCGGGCCGACCAGCGCACCATCGTCCCCTTCCGGTACGGCCCGCTCTCGTGCCAGGCGTCGCCGCCGAGCGCCTCGGCGCGCCGGGTGAGGTTGAGCAGGCCGCTGCGCCGGCCGCCCTCCGGGATGCCCACCCCGTCGTCGGTCACGGTGAGCAGCACGCCGGGCCGCCCGCCCCGGTCCAGCGACTCCGGGTCGCCGCCCACCGGGCGGCCGTCCTCGCCCAGGTGGGTGGTCGCGTCGATCTCCACGCCGACCCGGGAGGCGCGCGCGTGCCGGGCCGTGTTGGAGAGCATCTCGCGCAGGGCAGCCAGCAGTTGACGGCCGGTCTTCTCGCCGACCATGCTCTCCACCGGCCCGACGAAGCTCACCGAGGGCTTGAAGCCGAGCGCGGCCGCGGCCTGGCTGGCCTCCCGCAGCACCCGGGTGCGCAGGGTGTCCGGCGCGTCGCCGTGATTGTCGTGCTGGAGGGCGTAGATGGTGGTGCGGACCTCCTGGATGGTGGCGTCCAGCTCGTCCACCGCCTTGCCGATGCCGGACTTCACCTCGGGGACGATCGCCCGCCGGGCGGCGCTCTCCAGCATCATCCCGGTGGCGAACAGCCGCTGGATCACCAGGTCGTGGAGGTCCCGGGCGATCCGGTCGCGGTCCTGGAAGACGGCCAGGCGCTGCTGGTCGCGCTGGCCCTCGGCGAGCCGCAGGGCGAGCGCGGCCTGCGAGGCGAAGGTCTGGGCGAGCTGCTTCTCGCTGTCGGTGAACGGCAGCGCTCCGCGTGGGCGCCAGACGCAGAGCCCGCCGAGCACCCGTCCGGCGGCGACCATCGGCACGGCCATGGACGGGCCGAAGCGGCGGGCGAGCCGCATCACCACGGTCGGGTCGCCGGACATGTCGTCCAGGTAGACGCTCTCCCCCGCGAGCAGTCGGGCCGCGAAGCTCTCCCTGGGCAGCAGCTCCCCGCGGACGAACTCGGCCAGCTCGCCGGAGGCGTGCGCGACCCGCATCTGGCCGTCGCCCTCGCCGCCGCCCTCCGGACCGGTCGGCAGCAGGATCATGCCGATCGCGGCGTCCGCCAACTCCCGTACCTGTTCGGCCGCGACGGTCAGCGCGGCCTCGGCCTGCTCCGCGGAGAGCAGGGCGGTGGCGACGGCGGCGGCGCCGGCGATCCAGCGTTCGCGGCGCCGGCCCTCCTCGTACAGCCGGGAGTTCTCGATGGCCACGCCGGCCGCCGCGGCGAGCGCGTGCACCACCTGTTCGTCCTCGGGGGTGAAGGCGCCGCCGCCCTTCTTCTCGGTGAGGTAGAGGTTGCCGAACACCTCCGCGCGGATCCGGATCGGCACGCCCAGGAAGGTCCTCATCTGCGGGTGGTCCGGCGGGAACCCGGAGGAACGCGGGTCGGCGCCGAGGTCGGTCAGCCGCAGCGGTTCGGGGCGGTCGATGAGCACGCCGAGGATGCCCCGGCCGGTGGGCAGTTCGCCGATCTCGGCGGCGGTCTCGTCGTCGACCCCGACATGGATGAAGTCGGCCAGGCCGGTGCCGCCGGGGGCGATCACGCCGAGCGCCGCGTACCGGGCATCGACCAGTTCGGCCGCGCCCACGGCGATCCGGTGCAGGGTGGCGTGCAGGTCCAGCCCGGCCCCGATCGAGACCACCGCCTCCAGCAGCCGCTGCATCCGGTCGGTGACCGCGGCGGCCGACTGCAGGCGCTCGGCGACCTCGGTGACCAGGGTGTCCAGCCCGAGCGAGGCGATCTCGGGCACCCGATGGGGTGTCGGCTCGGGTGTGGCCTCGGGGAGGTCCGGCGTGGGGTCCGGCGTGGGGTCCATGGAGAAAGCCTACGTTTGTACGCTTTTCAGCCGAAGGCTGGCGCGACCGGCGGCACGTGATCAGCGGCCCACCGGCTCCAGCAGCCCGTCCGCCTCCCGCTCCCGCTGCCACATTGCGTGCAGCCGCCCGTCCGGGTCGGCCACCAACTCCGACCAGCGGCCCCGCTCGGCCACCCGTCCGCCGTCCAGCACCAGCACCTCGTCCACCGTGGCGTCGTCCAGCCCGGCCAGCCGGTGGGTGATCAGCACGGTGGTACGGCCCTCGGTGGCAGCCAGCAGGTCGGCCGTCAGGGCGTCGGCGGTGGGCAGGTCGAGGTGCTCGGCGGGCTCGTCCAGGACCAGCACGGGGAAGTCCGCGAGCAGCGCCCGGGCGAGCGCGAGGCGCTGGCGCTGGCCGCCGGAGAGCCGGGCACCGTGCTCGCCGACCATGGTGTCCAGGCCGTCCGGCAGGCTCTCGGTCCACTCCAGCAGCCGGGCGGCGGCCAGCGCGGCGCGCAGCTCGTCCTCCTCCGCTCCCGGCCGGGCCAGCCGCAGGTTCTCCCGCAGCGAGCTGTCGAAGACGTGGGCGTCCTGGGCGCAGAGCCCGATCACCCGGCGGACGGACTCGCCCGCCAGCGCGCGGCTGTCCACGGCCTGCGGACGGCCGTCGGCGAACCTGACCGTCCCGGCGCTCGGCTCCAGGAAGCGCAGCAGTGCCTGGGCGAGGGTGGTCTTGCCGGAGCCGGACGGGCCGACCACGGCGATCCGGCGGCCGGCGGCGAGGTCGAGGTCCACCCCGGCGAGCGCGTCCACCGTCCGCCCGGGGTGCCGCACGGTCAGCCCGCGCACCGCAACGGGCAGCGGCTGCTCGGGCAGCGGCTGCGGCTTCAAGGGCTCGGCGACGGGCTCCGGGGCGTTGAGCACCTCGTCCAGCCGGGCCTGCGCGGCGCGGCTGCGCTGGCGGGCCTGGACGGCGAGCGGCATCCCGGTGACGGCCTCGAAGGCGGCCAGCGGGGTCAGCACCACCACGGCCAGGCAGACCGGCGCCAGTGCCCCGTCGCGTACCCCCTGGACGCCGACGGCGGCCGCGGCGGCCACGGTCAGCCCGGTGAGCAGCGCGATCAGCCCGGTGCCGAGCGCCGTGGTGGCGGCCGAGCGGGCGGCCAGCCGGGTCAGCGCGGCGTCGGCGGTGCGGACGGCGGCCAGCCGGCCGGGCAGCGCGCCGGCCACGGTGAGCTCGGCGGTGCCGGTGAAGGCGTCCACCACGGCGGTGGCCAGGCGCCCGCGTGCCGGGGCCTGGCGCCGCTCGGCGCCGGCCGACCAGCGGGCGGCCAGGGCGGGCACCAGCACGCCCGCGAGCAGCAGCCCGAGGCCCAGCACCAGCCCGGCGGCGGGCAGGAAGACGGCCATCGCCACCGTCGAGGCCAGGGCGACCAGGCCGGCCACCGCGGCCGGCAGCCGCCAGCGCAGGTAGTGGTCCTGGATCGCGTCCACGTCGGCGACCAGCCGGGAGAGCAGGTCGCCGCGCCGGAAGGCGGGCAGTCCGGCCGGGGCGAGCGCGCTCAGCCGCCGGTAGACGGCGGCCCGCAGGGTGCCGAGGGTGCGCAGCACCGCGTCGTGCGAGACCAGCCGCTCCGCGTAGCGGAAGACGCTGCGGCCGATGCCGAAGGCCCGCACCGAGGTGACGGCCATCATCAGGTAGAGCACCGGCGGCATCTCGGAGGCCCGGGAGATCAGGTAGCCGGAGGTGGCCATCAGGGCGACGGCGCAGCCGAGGGCGAGCGCGCCGAGCAGGATCGAGAGCGCCAGCCGGGGGGTGGTGCCGGCCTCGGGCTCGGGCTCCTCGGCCACGGCCGGTGCGGGGGTGGGGCGGCCGCTGTGGGCGAGCGGGGCTGTGATGCGCCCGCGCGCCTCCGGCTCCGGGAGGGCGGCCGGTCCCGCCAGCCGGACCCGCTGGTCCGCGACGGCCAGCAGGGCCGGCCGGTGCGCGACCACCAGCACGGTGCGTGCCGGGTCCGCGGCGAGCACCCGGACGGCGTCCACCACGGCCGCCTCGGAGGCGCCGTCCAGGTTGGCGGTCGGCTCGTCCAGCAGCACCAGCGGCCGGTCGTCGGCGAGCAGCACCCGGGCGAGGGCGAGGCGCTGGCGCTGCCCGGCGGAGAGCCCGGCGCCGTCCTCCCCCAGGACGGCCGTCAGGTCGGTCACGAAGTCGAGCGCGTGCGCGGCCCGCAGCGCCGTCCACAGCTGCTCGTCGGTGGCCTCCGGCCGGTAGAGCCGCAGGTTCTCGGCGACCGTCCCGGCGAACAGGTGCGGGTGCTGCGGCACCCAGGCGATCTGTCGCCGCCAGCTCTCCGGGTCCAGCTCGGCCAGGTCGTGGGTGCGGCCGTCGGCGGCGGTGATCCGGACGGTGCCGGACTCCGGGGCGGTGAGGCCGAGCAGCACCGCCAGCAGGGTGGACTTGCCGGCGCCGCTCGGGCCGGTGAGCGCCGTGCTGGAGCCCGGGCGCAGGGTCAGCCCGGCGCCGTCCAGCGCGGGCTCGGTGCGCCCGGGGTGCCGGACGACCAGGCCCTCGACGGCGATCACCGCGCCCGCGAGTTCCGGCGCCGGGGTGGTGCCGGCGGCGGGCAGCGGGGTCTCCAGCACCCGGAACAGCTCGTCGGCGGCGGTCAGCCCCTCGACGCTGGAGTGGTAGAGCGCGCCGACCTGGCGGATCGGGAAGTACACCTCGGGGGCGAGCACCAGGATCAGCAGGCCGGTCTCCAGGTCGAGCGTGCCGTCCACCAGCCGGAACCCGACGGTGACGGCGACCAGCGCGACGGACAGGGTGGAGAGCAGTTCCAGGGTGAAGGAGGAGACGAAGGCGATCCGCAGGGTGCGCAGGGTGGCCCGGCGGTAGTCGGCGGTGATCCGGGCGATGGTGGCGGCCTGGGTGCGGGCCCGGTTGAACACCTTGAGGGTGGGCAGCCCGGCGACCACGTCGAGGAAGTGGTGGGAGAGCCGGGCGAGGGTGTTCCACTGCCGGTCCATCCGGGACTGGGTGGCCATCCCGATCAGCACCATGAACAGCGGGATCAGCGGCAGCGTCCCGGCGATGATCGCGGCCGAGGTGAAGTCGGCGCCGACGATCCGCAGCAGCACGATCACCGGGACGACCACGGCCAGCGCCAACTGCGGCAGGTAGCGGGCGAAGTAGTCGTCCAGCGCGTCGATGCCGCGGGTGGCGAGGGTGGTGAGTTCGCCGGTGCGCCGGCCCGCCAGGTAGGACGGGCCGAGCGCGGTGGCGTGGTCGAGCAGCCGGCGCCGCAGGGTGGACTTCACCCGGGCGACGGACCGGTGGGCGGTGAGTTCGGTGAGCCAGCCGACCAGCCCGCGCCCGACCGCCGTCAGGGCGAGCAGCAGCAGCGGCGTGGTCAGCTCGCCGAGCGTCGCCCCGCGCTGGAAGGCGCGGACGACGATCTCGGCGATCAGACTCGCCTGGGCGACCACCAGGGCCGCGCCGACCGCGCCGAGCAGCACGGATCCGGCGAGGAAGGCCCTGGTGGTGCGGGCGTACCCGAGGAGTCGGGGGTCGACCGGCTTCACGGCGTCAGACCTGCTCGAGTTCGGCGGCCGGGGCGTGGCCGGGGATGTGCTGGACCCCGATCCGCTTGCGGAACACCCAGTAGGTCCAGCCCTGGTAGAGCAGCACCAGCGGGGTGAACACGGCCGCCACGATGGTCATCAGCCGGAGCGTGTACGCGGCGGAGGACGCGTTGCTGACGGTCAGGCTCCAGGCGTCGTTCAGGCTGGACGGCATGACGTTCGGGAAGAGCGACAGGAAGAGCATCGCGACCGCGGCCACGATGGTCGCCCCGGAGAGGACGAACGCCCAGCCCTCGCGGCCGATCTGGTTGGCCGCGAGCGCGCCGAGCAGGGCCAGGACGGCGATGACCAGCGCGACCAGGCTGCGGCCGTTGCCGCTGTCGGCCTGGGTCCAGACCAGGAAGACCAGCGCCAGCACGGCGGTCGCCAGCCCGGCCTGCAGGGCGGCCCTGCGGGCCCGCTCGCGGATCTCCCCGACCGTCTTGAGCGCCGCGAACACCGCGCCGTGGAAGGTGAACAGGCTGAGCGTCACCAGGCCGCCGAGCAGCGCGTACGGGTTGAGCAGGTCCCAGAAGGTGCCGACGTAGTTCTTGTGCGCGTCGATCTCGACGCCGCGCACGATGTTGGCGAAGGCCACACCCCACAGGAAGGCCGGGAGCAGGGAGGTCCAGAAGATGGCCTCCTCCCAGTTGCGCTGCCAGCGGACGCCGTCGCGCTTGGCCCGGTACTCGAAGGCCACGCCGCGGATGATCAGGCAGACCAGGATGATCAGCAGCGGGATGTAGAAGCCGCTGAAGAGCGTCGCGTACCAGTCCGGGAAGGCGGCGAAGGTGGCGCCGCCGGCGGTCAGCAGCCAGACCTCGTTCCCGTCCCAGACCGGGCCGATGGTGTTGATCAGCACCCGGCGCTCGGCGGTGTTGCGGGCGAGCGGCTTGGAGAGGATGCCGATCCCGAAGTCGAAGCCCTCCAGGAAGAAGTAGCCGATCCACAGGACCGCGATCAGCACGAACCAGACGTCGTGGAGTTGCATGTCAGATCCTCAGTTCCCCAGTGGTCCTGGTGGCTCAGTACGCGAAGGCGAGCGGCTTGTCGGCGTCCTCGTCCGAGGACGGTCCGCGCAGGGACGGGTCCTTGGCCGGGGGCTGCTCGGTCACCACCGGGCCGGCCTTGGCGTACTTGACCAGCAGCCGGACCTCGACGACGGCGAGGACGGCGTAGAGCAGGGTGAAGGTGACCAGGGCACCGATCTGGGTGCCGACGCCGACGTTGGGGGAGACGGCGCTGGCCGTGGTCATCAGGCCGAAGACGGCCCAGGGCTGGCGGCCCATCTCGGTGAAGATCCAGCCGAAGCTGTTGGCGATCAGCGGGAAGCCCATGGTCAGGATGCCGACCCGCCAGCTCCACTTGGTGAGCACCGGGCCCAGTTCGCGCTTCGGCGTGAGCATCAGCCGGGGCACCTCGGTGGCGCCGGTGCGGAACTCGGGGTCCAGGAAGAGCTTCCTGCGGGTGGTCCAGAGGCCCACCAGGCCGGCCACGAAGGAGGTCATCCCGAAGCCGATCATGAAGCGGAAGCCCCAGTAGGTGACGAAGACGCTCGGGATGTAGTCCTTGGGGTCTCCGCCGTGCTGGGCGGCCTCGGCGGCGGC
The DNA here is from genome assembly GCF_040683915.1 of Kitasatospora sp. NPDC093102. Lineage (NCBI taxonomy): Bacteria > Bacillati > Actinomycetota > Actinomycetes > Kitasatosporales > Streptomycetaceae > Kitasatospora > Kitasatospora sp. NPDC093102. Next base: position 168,502 of record NZ_JBFBFA010000010.1, read on the forward strand.
GGTGTCGTTGATGCCGGGGACGGTGGAGCTGAAGTCGCTGTGGGCGAGGAAGGACAGCACCCCGGGGACTTCCAGGGCGACCGAGTTGTGGCCCTTGCTGACGTCGCCGACCGCGAAGATCGAGAACGGCGCCGGCGACTGGGTGTCCCACAGTGCCTCGGCGGCGGCCATCTTCATCGGCTGCTGCTCGAACATGACCTTGCCGAGGGTGTCGCCGCTGAGCGCGGTGCCGGCGCCGAAGACCACCGCGAGCACCAGGCCGAGCCGCAGCGAGGTGCGCATCACGGCGGTCTTCTTGGGGTCGGCGGTCTCGGGCTTGCGCTTGGCCTTCCAGAGGTGGAAGGAGGCGATGCCGACCATGAACGCGGCACCGGTGAGGAAGGCTGCGGTCAGGGTGTGGAAGACGACGGTGAGGGTGGTGTTCTGGAACAGCACCTTGGCGATGTCGGTGAGCTGCGCCTTCCCGGTGGCCGGGTCGATCGTGTAGCCGACCGGGTGCTGCATCCAGCTGTTGGCCGCCAGGATGAAGTAGGCGGAGAGCACGGTGCCCAGCGCGACCATCCACATGCAGGCGGCGTGGATCTTCTTCGGCAGCTTGTCCCAGCCGAAGATCCACAGGCCGATGAAGGTGGACTCGAAGAAGAAGGCGATCAGCGCCTCCATCGCGAGCGGGGCGCCGAAGACGTCACCGACGAAGCGGGAGTAGTCGGACCAGTTCATGCCGAACTGGAACTCCTGGACGATGCCGGTGACCACGCCCATCGCGATGTTGATGAGGAAGAGCTTTCCCCAGAACTTGGTCGCGTGGAAGTACTTCTCCTTGTTCGTCCGCACCCAGGCGGTCTCCAGCCCGGCCACGATGGCGGCCAGGCTGATCGTGAGCGGGACGAAGAGGAAGTGGTAGACGGTCGTGATGCCGAATTGCCACCGCGCGATGGTCTCGTGAGCGATTGCCAGTTCCACGTCGCTCTCTCTCCCAACCTGCCCGCAGGATGACGGGCATCTTCCGGACAAACTTCTCTAAAGCCGTAGACCGTTGCTCAACCACGCAAGCTTGTCCGCTTGTGAACGTGAACACGTTCACAAGAAGCAGTATCCATCATCCTTACGAAGGAATCGCAGGCGGGGTGGGGTTGACACGGCACGGCGGTGCGTGACGCTGCGCACAGTCTGCGGAGCCGCCGGGCGCCGGGACAACGAACGAGTGGGCGGACCGGGCGCGGATCTTGGCCGAACCGGTGCTTGACAGGTGCCCCGGCCGCTTGACCGGGGCACCGGAAACCGTCAGGACGGCCGTCGGGCCCGGCCGTCAGGTGTGACCGTCAGGCCCGGCCGAGGAGCTCGGTGCCCGGGGTGGAGTCGGCGCGGGCCGTGAAGAACTCGCTGAACCCCACGAGGAACTCCTCCCGGGTGATCCGGCCGTCCCCGTCGGCGTCCAACTGGCGGAAACCGTGCGACAGCTCGGCCGGGTGCACGCGCGGCCCGCCGAACACCGCCCGGTACTCGTCGAACTCCAGGAAGCCGCTGCCGTCGGTGTCCGCCGCGGTGAACACCGCCCGCAGCGCGGGCAGCAGCCCCCGCTCCAGGTAGGCCTCGTCCCGGTCGCAGCCGGCCAGGGTCGCCGCCACGAACTCCTCCCGGCTGACCCTCCCGTCCCCGTCGGCGTCCATCAGCGCGCGCAGCTGCTCCCACCAGCTGTCGAAGGCCTCGTACACCCGGGCCTCGCCGGCCTCGTCCAGCTCCAGCTGCCAGCACACGTTGTGCGCCATCGCCCGCAGGTCGTGTGCCGTGATGAAGCCGTCGCCGGTCTGGTCCAGCACCTCACGGAAGAAGCGGTCCAGCCGGGATCCGCGCGCGTCCCGGCGCTGGCGGGGGAGGCGGGGCGGACGGTGCTCCTCCGGGGAGCGGTAGCGCGCCCGGTCCGGGAGGAAGCGGACGACGGCGCCGGCGCCGCGGTGCAGCACGGCGGACAGCAGCGCCCCCCGGCGGGTACGGACCAGCCCGAACCGCTCCCGCACGGCGGGCGGCAGGTCCGCCACCGTCAGGTCACGGATCACCCGGGCGACCAGCACCCGGGTGATCCGCCATCCGGCGTCCCCGAGGAACCACAGCCGGCGCGGCCGGGGCGCCTCGCGCAGCAGATCGCCCAGCAGGTAGCGCGCCGCCTCGGTGTACTCCAGCCTCTCGCGGGCGCACCGGGCGAAGTACGCGGGCAACTCCCCCACGGTCTCCGGGATCTCACCCTCGGGAAGGCCGAAGGCCGCGACCGTCTCCCGGAACTCCGCGTACGCCGACGCCAGCTCCCCGGCGTCGTACGGGTCCCCGCCCAGCCGGCGCATCGCGACCACGCACTCGAAGAGCGTCAGCAGCACCCAGGCCCTGGTCGCCGCGTCCCGGGCGTCGTACGGCCGCCCGTCCGGCCCCGTCCCCCGGATCCGCTTGTGCGCCCGCTCCAACCGGGCCACCTCCCGGCGCAGCGCGTCCGCGTCCTGGTAGAACAGCCGCCGCCCGCTGCCCAGCGTGTGCTCCACCCGCCGCCACGGATGCGCCCGGTACGTCGAGTGCTCCGCCATCCCCGCCGACACCACCGGATCCGCTGCCTGGAGCACCAGCAGCCGCCAGGCGACCAGGGCGATCCGCCACTCGGACAGGTCCCGCTTGAACGAAACACCCTGGTCAGACACAGCGCTCCCCAGTGATTTCGGAGCCGATCCCGAAGCCCTTGGCGGGACCCCCCGGGATGACGGCCTGCTTGCCGTACGGGAATCGGGCCGGGAAGTCACAACCGATCTCCGCGCGCACGTTCTTCGGGACAGCAATGGCCTTCCATCCCTCTCACAGCCTCTGGTCAGTGTCCACGACGGTCTCCCGGTGCCCGAGTCAGCACGTGGACCATCGCACACGGCCGAGGGGCCGATCGGGTGAACGGTGGCGGGTTCACTCGATCGGGGAGTTTGGGGGCTCGGAAACGCCGGAACCGCAGGACGGGCCGGGGCCTGTCCTGCGGTTCCGGGTGGTCGCGCCCTCCTCCCGAGCGGACGCGAACGGGGGGTGGGTCAGGAGGTGGAGCGGGTGGCCGGCTTGCGGCGGGAGACGTAGAGGGCGGCGGCGCCGAGGCTGATGGCGAGGCCGGAACCCAGGGCGAGGTACGGCGTGGCCGGGTTGGAGCCGGTCTCGGCGAGTTCGGTGGCCGAGCCGGTGGTGGCCTGGGTGGTGGTCGCGGTGGTCGACTTGTTCACGGTGGTCGACTTGTTCGTGGTGGTGGTCTTGGTCGTGGTGGTGTCCGAGACCGGGGTGACGGCCGCGGGCTGCTCGACCGGCTCCTCGACGGGCTGCTCGACGGGCTGCTCGACCGGCTTCTCGGCGGCCGCCCTGGCGTCGGCGAGGGCCTTGTCCGCGGCGGCCTTGACGGTGGCCGCGGCCTTGGTGGCCTGATCCGCCGTGTGGATCCGGCGGAACGCCTCGACCCGGGCGTCGTCCATGGCGTTCCGCGCGGCCGTCACGTCGGCCTTGGCCTTCTCGTCCGCGGCGATGGCGGCGTTGGCGGCGTCGACCGCCTTGAGCATCCGCTCCCTGGCCTTGGGCAGCTCCTCGTCCGTGGCGGAGCCGTACGCCCGGGAGGCCTCCCCGGCCTCCTTGTTGGCGGCGTCCTTGGCGGCGGCGGCCTTCGCCGCGGCGGCCTTGGCCTCCTGGTACTTGCCCAGGTAGGGCTGCGGGTCGTCGAGGAAGGCGGAGGCCTCGGCCCGCACCTTGGCCTCGTTGGCGACGGCCGCCGTGTAGGCCTTGGCGGCGTCGGCGGCGGCCCGCTCCAGTTCGGCGATCGAGCCGTTGCCGCTCCGGGTCTGCGCCGCCGGAGCCGACTCCGCGAAGGCGGGCGTCGCGGAAAGCATGGCGACGGGCGAGACGACGGCGGCGACGAGGGCGGCCGAAACCAGCGAACGGCGGAGTTTCACGATGACCCCTTTCGGGTCTAAAGGAAAGCAAAAGCCTCGGCCGGAACGGATTCTGACGGCCGGGCAGCGCCGATCATAGACAGACGCTTTCTTAACGCTCCATTCCGGATTCCGGCAATGATCGAGCGTCGTGCCTTCCTGGTTCGCCGGAGAATTGACGAGTCGACAAATGCGACGAGACCCGCGCCCCGAATGCCCGGATTCCGAGCATTCGGACGGGGACGAGAGGAATTCCGGTCAGCGCTGGCGGGGCAGTTCGACCCGGAAGGTGGCGCCCTCGCCCGGGGCGGTGTGCAGGGTGAGGGTGCCTCCGTGGGCGCGGGTGAGGGCGGTCGCGATGGCGAGGCCGAGGCCGGCGCCGCCGCCGTTGTCGCGGCTGCGGGAGGGGTCGACCCGGAAGAAGCGGTCGAAGACCCGCTGGGCCTGCTCCTCGGTGAGGCCCGGGCCGGAGTCGGCGACCTCCAGCAGGCAGATGCCGCCGGGGCCGGCGCCCACCCCGATCCGGACCGGGGTGCCGGACGGGGTGTGCTTGACCGCGTTGCCGACCAGGTTGGTGACCACCTGCCGCAGCCGCGCCTCGTCGCCGAGGACGGGCGCCGCGCCGGGCGCGCCGGTGCCGGCCGGGCCGGTGAGCGCGACCGGGCGGCTGGGGTCGAGGGCGGTGAGGTCGTGCAGCGCGTCGGCGGCGAGGGTGCGCAGGTCCATCGGGGCGAGGTCGAGCGGGCGCTCCTCGTCCAGCCGGGCGAGCACCAGCAGGTCCTCGACCAGGGCCCCCATCCGGTCGGCCTCGCTCTCGATCCGGGTCATGGTCCGCTTGACGTCGGCGTCGGTGGGCAGCGCGCCCATCCGGTACAGCTCGGCGAAGCCGCGGATGCCGGCCAGCGGGGTGCGCAGCTCGTGCGAGGCGTCGGCGACGAAGCGCCGCATCCGGGCCTCGGACTCGGCGCGGGCCGCGAAGGCCGCCTCGATCTGGGTGAGCATCCCGTTGAGCGCGATCGACAGCCGGCCGACCTCGGTGCCCGGGGAGAGCTCCGGCATCCGGTGCGACAGTTCGCCGGCCGCGATCCGCTCGGCGCCCTCCTCGATCCGGGCCAGCGGCCGCAGTCCGGCCCGTACCGCGAAGAAGCCGAGCGCGGCGATCAGCACCAGGACGCCGCCGCCGATGGCCAGGAAGGAGGTGTTCAGCTTGCCGAGGGTGGCGTCGATGTCCTCGCGGGAGACCGCCACCATGACGTGGGTCGGGGTGACCTCCGGCGAGGCGTACGCGCTGGGGGTGGGGGCCTGTCCGCGGGGGGTCTGGAGCGGCAGCACCAGCACCCGCCACCTGTGGTGGCCGCGCTGGTCGGGCAGGTCGAAGGGGACGTCGGGGGCGGTCCGGGTCGGGTCCAGCCCGGCCAGCTGGGGTGCCGGATCGCTGTCCGAGACGGGCTGGCGCATCACCGCCTGGACCTTGCCGTCCGAGGAGAGGTACTGCACCAGGTACTGGCTGGGCAGGCTGACCCGCCGGCCGGCGACGGCGGGTCGGCCGGCGGCCGGCGCGGTCAGCTGGCCCGGGGGCTTGCGGGAGAGCGGCGGCCCGTACCGCTGGAGCTGCTCGTCGAGCTGCTCCACCAGCTGGGTCCGCACGGTGCCGAGCACGAAGGTGTCGCTGATCACGAGCCCGGTGGTGACCAGGGCGAGCGCGAGCACCAGCAGCCGGGCGCGCAGCGACAGCCGGGAGGAGAAGCGGGCGAACACGAGCGGGTCCGGTCAGCCCTGCGGGGGGCGGCGCATGACGTAGCCGATGCCGCGCACGGTGTGGATCAGCTTGGGGCCGTGCGCCGGGCCGGAGTCGAGCTTGCGGCGCAGGTAGGAGATGTACGACTCGACGATGGAGAGGTCCCCGCCGAAGTCGTAGGCCCAGACGTGGTCGAGGATCTGCGACTTGGAGACCACCCGGCCGACGTTGGCCATCAGGTAGTGCAGCAGCTTGAACTCGGTCGGGGAGAGCGAGACCGTGGTTCCGCCCCGGGTGACCTCGTGGGCGACCGGGTCGAGGCTGAGGTCGGCGACGACCAGCCGGCCGTCCTCGGCCGGTCCGCCGGCCCGGCGCAGGATGGCGCGGATCCGGGCGATCAGCTCCTCCAGGCTGAACGGCTTGGTGACGTAGTCGTCCGCACCGGCGGCCAGGCCCTGCACCTTGTCGCCGACGCCGTCCTTGGCGGTGAGGAAGAGCACCGGCAGGTGGTCGCCGGGGTGCCCGTGGGCCGGGCCGGCTATCTGCCCGCGGCTGGTGCGCTCGCGCAGCTTCTCGACGACGGTGAAGCCGTCGAGGTCGGGGAGCATCACGTCGAGCACGACCAGGTCCGGGCGCTCGGCGGCGACCAGTTCGAGCGCCTCGGTGCCGCTGGCGGCGGAGGCGACGCGGAAGCCGGAGAAGCGCAGCGAGGCGGAGAGCAGCTCGCGGATGTTGGGTTCGTCGTCCACGACGAGCAGGAACGCTTCGCCCTGGCCTCCGGCCACCGTGGAGCCGCCTGGTGTGGTGACAGTGCCTTGCACGGGGCTTTCGCCTCCCGGTCGGACGATGACGTTCAGCATGAGGCTAGCCCCCGGAGGCTATGCGGCATGGATGAATGTTGGATTAACACCTTATCGGTCGGTTTTTGGGCGATCGGCGCACAGGGGTGGGTTCGGTGGTGTGCGTACGGGCGTGGACACGACGAATGGGGCGCGCACCCGGCGTGACGCGCCTCACTTCCGCACGTCGCCTCCACTCGGCCGGCCCTCCGTCCAGGGCCGGAGCTTCTCCGGGTTGCGCACCGCCCAGATGTGGGTGATCAGGCCCTCGGCGATCCGGAACGCGAACACGGTGACGGTCACGCCGTCCTGCCGGGCGACCAGGCCGGGAAGACCGTTGACGCTGCACTCCAGCAGCGTGATGCCGGGCGCGAAACGGTCGGAGTCCAGGTAGGCGGCGGCGATCCGCTCGCGCCCGGTCAGCGGGTGCAGCAGCGCGCCGACCAGACCGCCGCCGTCGGCGATCACGGTGGCCCCGGGGTCCAGCCACCCGGGCGCGATCCGGATCGACGGCGACACCGCGACCGGCCGCGCCCACATACACGAGGTCGTCCGCCTCAAGAACGGCATGCAGGGGCTCAACTACGCGATCTACCACGACCGTTACCGACGCACGGCGGACGGCTGGCGGTTCACCGAGCGGGTCTACGAGATCCGCTACCTGGACACCACCCCGCTGACCGGCGCGGCGCCGCACGCCACCGGACCGGCCTCGCACACGGCCCCGGCCCCGGACCCGACGGCCGCCGACCGCCTGGAGCGGGTGGCCGCCGCACTGACGGCGAACGGCTTCACCGTCGAGATCCTGGACGACGCCGCCGCCGCGCGCACCCGGGTCGCGGAGCTGGTCCCGGCCGGCGCCACCGTCTTCACCGGGGCCAGCGAGACCCTCCGGCTCTCCGGCATCGAGGAGGACGTCAACACCGGCGACCGCTACCGGGCCGTGAAACCCCGCGCGCTGGCCATGGACCGGGCCACCGAGGCCGACGGCATCCGCACGATGGCCGCCACCCCGGACGTGGCGCTCGGCAGCGTCGCCGCCGTCACCGAGACCGGCTCCCTGGTCGTCGCCTCGGCCACGGGCAGCCAGCTGCCCGCCTACGTCGGCGGTGCCGGCCGGGCGATCTGGGTCGTCGGGGCCCAGAAGGTCGTCCCGGACCTCCCCGCCGCCCTGCGGCGCCTGGAGCAGCACGTCCTCCCGCTGGAATCCGACCGCGCCCGGGCCGCGTACGGCCGGCCGAGCGCCGTGAACCAGCTCCTCGTGCTCAACACCCCGGCCCGGCTCACCCCGGGGACCGTCCTGCTGCTGCGCGAGGCCGTCGGCTTCTGAGGCCGCGGAATCCCTCCGCTTTTCGCCCTGCTATGATTTACGGCGAGGCGAAGGCAATGCTTTCGAGCAATTGCCCGGCCCGATCATTTCGGTGGTCATAGCGAGAGGGAAACGCCCGGCTCCATTCCGAACCCGGAAGCTAAGCCTTTCAGCGCCGATGGTACTGCAGGGGGGACCCTGTGGGAGAGTAGGACGCCGCCGAATTCTTCTTACGGCCCCTGCCGTGTCCGACAGAGACACGGCAGGGGCTTTTTCGTTTCCCCCGACGATTCGGCTTCCCCCCGACTCCCCCGACTCCCCCGACTCCCCCGACTCCCCCGGCTTCCGCGGCTTCCGCCCCCGCGGAGCGCCCTTCGGAGCGTCCTTCGGAGCGTCCGGTATGCGAGACGCCGAGTCCCGGAAAAGCCGCTTTGCAGGCATCCGAGAGGATGGCGACCACCGAAACGGACTTGCGTCTCGCTACCTGAGACTGCAATATCATGGTATGGACAACACTAGCGGCGTCGGCGTTCTCGACAAGGCCGCTCTGGTGCTCAGCGCACTGGAGTCGGGCCCCGCCACGCTGGCGGGGCTGGTCGCCGCCACCGGTCTGGCGCGCCCCACCGCCCACAGACTCGCCGTCGCACTCGAACACCACCGCCTCGTCACCCGCGACATGCAGGGCCGCTTCATCCTCGGCCCCCGCCTGTCCGAACTCTCCGCCGCAGCCGGCGAGGACCGACTGCTCGCCACCGCGGGCCCCGTCCTCACCCACCTGCGCGACGTCACCGGAGAAAGCGCCCAGCTCTACCGCCGCCAAGGCGAAATGCGCATCTGCGTCGCCGCCGCCGAACGACTCTCCGGCCTGCGCGACACCGTCCCCGTCGGCAGCACCCTGCCCATGAAGGCCGGCTCCGCCGCCCAGGTCCTCCTCGCCTGGGAAGAACCCGAACGCCTCCACCGAGGCCTCCAGGGCGCCCGCTTCACCGCCACCGCACTCAGCGGCGTCCGCCGCCGCGGCTGGGCCCAGTCCATCGGCGAACGCGAACCCGGCGTCGCCTCCGTCTCCGCCCCCGTCCGCGGCCCCTCCAACCGCGTCGTCGCCGCCGTCTCCGTCTCCGGCCCCATCGAACGCCTCACCCGCCACCCCGGCCGCCTCCACGCCCAGGCCATCATCGAAGCCGCCAACCGCCTCACCGAAGCCCTCCGCCGCAGCTGACGGAACCCGGCCGACGGACACGACGGAACGGGCCGTGTCCGAGGAAGAAACCTCCTCGGACGCGGCCCGTTCCGCCGTTCCGGCCGCCCGTCCCCCTCCACGGTTCCTACGGTTCGAGGCGGTGCGGGCCCCGGAAGATCTTCCCGCGTGTGGAGAGCGGGCGGTGGTGCCGTCCGGACGACCGCGTGCCGACTTCGGCCTACGCTGGCTGGAGGGGGTCCCGGGCACCACCGGCCACCACCTCACGGAGTCGCCATGGCCACCACGAAATGGTTCTTCGAGCCCAGCCACACCGGTGCGGAGTTCCGCGCCAGACACATGATGGTCACCTACGTGCGCGGCCAGCTGAAGAACGTGCACGGCTTCCTGGAGGTGGACCCGGACGCTCCGGAGAAGGCCCGGGTCGAGGCGACCATCGACGCGACCCAGGTGTACACCGGCTCGCCCGAGCGGGACGCACACCTGCGCAGCGCCGACTTCTTCGACGTCGAGCACCACCCGACCTGGACCTTCGTCGGGTCACGGGTCCACCAGGTGAGCGCGAGCGGTTTCGAGGTCACGGGGCAGCTCACCATCCGCGGCGTGACGCGCCCGGTCACCTTCGACGTGAGCTACCTCGGGCAGTGGGACACCCCGTGGTGGGAGGACGGGCGCGACCTCGGCCCCAGGCGGCGCGCCGGATTCACCGCCGGCACCCGGATCAACCGTCAGGACTTCGGCGTGAGCTGGAACGACGTGGTGGACCGGGGCGGCGCGGTGGTCGGCGACCTGGTCGACGTCACGGTCGATGTCGAGGCGGTCCTGGAGACCGCCCCCGAGACCGGCGACGCCGCCTGACCGGGCGCACGCAACCTTTCGGCCTGCTCACCGCATCCAAGTGATGACAGGGCCACGGGAGGGGAGGGGCGCCACACGCGAGGCGGGCCGCATCCGGTGCGGACCACTGAATTCCGCCACATTCCCTCGGTATGTATACGACCGATACGGTCGGATCCGGCCTCGGAATCCTGTTGCACAGCCGTGACAGCCGCGCACCAAAAATCGTTCGACCGGGGACTTTCGAGGGTTAGCATTCCGGGATGGCATCGAATCTCCCCCCGATACGGAGTTCCTCCGACGACGTGGACCCCCGGCCGTCCCGCAACGCGCCGCTCCGGCTGGCCCGCCTCGGTGCGACCTTCCTGGGGGTGAGCGTCGTGTCCGGCGTGCTGCTGGCAGGTCTCGCCCTGCCCGTCGCCGGCGGCATCGGGCTGACGGCCAAGGGCACCGCGGAGGGGTTCGAGGACGTTCCCTCCGACTTCAAGACCCCGCCGCTCACCCAGGCCACCCAGATCTTCGACGCCAAGGGCGGCCTCATCGCCAAGGTCTACGAGCGCGACCGCACCGTCATCACCGCCGACCAGATGTCACCGTTCATGCGGCACGCCCAGGTCGACATCGAGGACGCCCGCTTCTACGAGCACGGCGCCGTCGACCTCAAGGGCGTCCTCCGCGCGCTCAGCAAGAACGCGGAGAGCGGAACCGCCTCCCAGGGTGCCTCGACACTGACCCAGCAGTACGTGAAGAACGTCAACGTGGAGAAGGCCGGCGACGACCGGGACGCCGTCCTGGAGGCCCAGCGCAAGACCCTGGGCCGCAAGATCCAGGAGCTCAAGGTCGCCATCAAGCTGGAGGAGGAGCTGCCGAAGGAGCAGATCCTCACCAACTACCTCAACATCACGTACTACGGGAACGGCGCCTACGGCGTGGAGGCCGCCTCCCAGCGCTACTTCGGCAAGAGCAACAAGGACCTGACCGTCGCCGAGGCGGCGATGCTCGCCGGGCTGGTGCAGAACCCGTCCCAGTACGACCCGAAGCTGCACCCGCAGGCCGCGCAGAACCGCCGCGACGTGGTGATCGGCAAGATGCTGGAGAACAAGCACATCACCGCCGAACAGGCGCAGGAGGCGAAGGCCGCCCCGCTGGGCCTGAACTTCAAGGCCCCGCAGAACGGCTGCATCACCGCCCAGGCCGGGATGGGATTCTTCTGCGACTACGTCCGCCACGTGGTCAAGCAGGACCCGGCCTTCGGCCAGGACTCCGCCGAGCGCAAGAAGTTCTGGAACCAGGGCGGTCTGAACATCTACACCACGCTGGACCCGGACAAGCAGGCCGCCGCCCAGAACGCGGTGAGCAACAACGTGCGGATCACCGACAGCGTCTCCGCCGCCGTCTCCATGGTCGAGCCCGGCACCGGCAAGATCCTCGCCATGGCCCAGACCCGCCCCTACGGCCTGCTGGAGGAGAAGAACCAGACCGTCGTCAACCTCAACGTCGACGCGGCGATGGGCGGCGGCAACGGCTTCCAGCCCGGCTCCACGTTCAAGCCGGTCGTCGCGGCCGCGGCACTGGAGGCGGGCGTGCCGGCGACCCAGGAGTACTCGTCCCCGAACAAGCTCGAGTACCCGACGATGAAGACCTGCGAGGGGACCTGGAGGAACGAGGCCCGCCCCAAGACGGTGGTGCCCAACGAATCCGCCAACGAGAAGGGCCCGTACCAGCTGAAGATGGCGATGGCCCTCTCGGTCAACACCTACTTCATCCAGATGGAGCAGGAGATCGGCCTCTGCGCGGTCAAGCAGATGGCCAACAAGCTCGGCATCACCACCAAGGCCAGCGGCAAACCCCTGGAGGAGGTCCCCGCGATGGCCCTGGGCGTCGAGGAGATGAGCCCGCTGACCATGGCCAACGTCTACGCGACCTTCGCCGCCCAGGGCACCCACTGCACCCCGATCGCCATCACCAAGATCACCACCGTGGAGGGCAAGGACGTCCCCGTCCCGGCCGGCCACTGCGAGCAGGTGTTCTCCGAGAAGACGGCACGAGCGCTGAACACCGTCCTGAACGGCGTGACCGAGAACAACGGCACCGGCGCGGCGCTCAGCCTGGAGGACAACCGGCAGATCGCCGGCAAGACCGGCACCTCGGACCACAAGAGGGCCGCCTGGTTCAACGGCTACACCCCGCAACTCGCCACCGCCGTCTGGCTCGGCGGCCCCAAGGGCGGCGTCGAGATGCGCAACATCACCATCAACGGGAAGTACCGCGCAGAGGTGTTCGGCGCCGACGGCCCCGGACCGATCTGGCGGGACGCCATGAACCAGGCCCTGCGCGGCACGCCCAAGCAGTCCCTGCCGATGGCCGACATCCCCGACGCGGCGCCGTCCAAGGCCGACCCGAGCAGCACCGGGACCACCACCGGCCCGACGACCACCACCGGCCCGGCGAACACCGCCGACCCGACGACCCCCGCCGGCCCGACGCACACCACCGACCCGACGACCCCCGCCGGCCCGACGCACACCACCGGCCCGACGACCCCCGCCGGCCCGACGAAGACCACCGGCCCGACGGCCACCACCCAGCCCGACCAACAGCACTGACCGCACCCGCCTCGCAGTACCTCGCCCCGCCGAGCACCAGCTCGGCGGGGCGACGTGCTCGGAGCCGGCCCCGCTTCCGCAGGGCACCCCGGCGGCCCCTCGGGGGAGCGAGGAGCCGCCGGGGCCGGCCGTACCGGGCGGGCCGGGCTACGGGGTGACGATCGGGAACTGCGGGTCGGGGAGGGTCAGCGTGCCGAAGACCTGGTCCGCCGCCTCCTGGGCGTGGTCGCCCTCCAGGAGGACCACCTTGTCCGCGACCGCCGTGTCGAAGTTGTGCTTGAACCCGGGGCGCTCGGCCAGCTCGTCGAGCGTCTTGCGGGTCAGCCTGATGACGGCGTCCGGCACGTCGACGAGGCGGTCGCCGCCGTCGACGAAGACCAGCACGCCGTTGCGGAGCGTCGTGGTGCACCTGACGCCGGTCTCGGCGCCGGTCTCGTCGGTGAAGACCCAGTCCAGCACGATCGGGGCGCGGTACTGCTCGGCGGCCGTCGGCCCGTCCACGCTGCGGGCGAGGGCGGAGAAGTACTGCTCCAGGGTGGTGCTGCGGATCAGGTCGGCCGAGGACTGGCTGATGATCGCCGGCTGCGGACCGCCGACGACCTCCTGGGCGCCGACCAGATAGGCGTTGCGCCAGGTGCCGTTCTCGGCGCCGTAGCCGAGCTGGGTGAGGACCTTGGCCTGGAGTTCCTTGGCCTGCTGGAGCGCCGTGGCGGAGATCCCGCTGTCCGGGTCCGCCGCACCGAAGACGACGTGGTTCAGGAGCTCGGCCGCCCAGCGGAAGTCCTGCGCGGTGTCCTTGCCGTACGCCTCCGCCGCCTTGGCCACCACCGCCTCCGCGCCGCCCATCGCCTGCACGTAGGACGCGCCGGACTGCACCGGCGGCAGCTCCCACAGGTGGGCCGGGTTGGCGTCGTACCAGCCCATGTACCGCTGGTAGACGGCCTTGAGGTTGTGGCTCACCGAGCCGTAGTAGCCCCGGTCGTACCAGTGGTCGTTCAGGCCGGGCGGGAGGGTCTTCAGCTCCTCGGCGATCTCGATGCCGGTCTGGCCGGCGTTGATCAGCCGCAGCGTCTGGTCGTTGAGGTAGCCGTACATGTCGCGCTGCTTGTTGAGGAACTCCAGGATGCGCGCGTTGCTCAGCTTCTCGGTCGACTCGTCCACCTCGGCCCACATCGGCCAGTGGTGCGAGGCGAACAGGACGTCGGTCTCCTTGCCGAAGGTCTGGATCGCCTCGGTGAGGTACTTCGACCACGCGTGCGCGTCCCGCACCTGCGCGCCGCGCAGGCTGAGGATGTTGTGCATGGTGTGGGTGGCGTTCTCGGCGATGCACAGCGCCCGGGCGTCGGGCAGGTAGATGTTCATCTCCGCCGGGGCCTCGGTGCCCGGGGTGAGCTGGAACAGCAGCTGCACGCCGGCCAGCTCGAACTGGTACAGCCCCGGCCGCCAGGGGATGACGTACGCCTGGTCGTTCCACTGCGTCTTCGGCACCGGCTGGTGCTCGGGCCCGCCGATGTAGACGGTCGGCGGGACGAGGGTCACCTCGCCGGTGGAGATGGTCAGGCCGAGGCCCGAACCGACCTGCCCCGTCGGCCCCTTGTCCAGCTGCGCCGCGTACATGTACTGCGCCCGCCGGGCCATCGCCGGGCCGGCGTAGATGTTCTCGCTGACCGCGTGTTCGAGGAAGCCCTCCGGCGCGAGGACGGGGACGCCCGGCTCCAGTGCGTCGCCGAGCTCGGCGAACAGGCCCCGCGCGCCGCCGAAGTGGTCCACGTGGCAGTGGGTGTAGACGACGCCCTTGATCGGCCGCTGTTCCTTGGTGAGCTCGGTCCTGTCCCGGAACAGCTGGAGCGCGGCCTGCGCGGTCTCGTAGCAGGCGAGCGGGTCGATGACGATCAGGCCCTCGTCGGACTCGACGATCGTCATGTTGGACAGGTCGTAGCCGCGCACCTGGTAGATCCGGTACGCGCGACAGCTGGCGACATGGAACAGCCCGGCCATGGCCGTGAGTTGGCCTTGCCGCCACAGGCTTCCGTTGACCGTCGACGGGCTGGACTCCGGGTCGGAGTCGGTGAGGAAGTCGTACGTGGAGAAGTCCCAGACGACCTTCTGCGGGTCCCTGCGGGAGTAGATGATCGGCACGTCCGGCGGGGCGATCAGGAACCGGCCGGCGTCCGCGAAGTCCCGGCCGTCCTTCTCGTTGGCGGCCCCGACCGCCTCCGAGACCTTCCGGTTCGCCTCGGCAATGCCGGGGGTGGGCTCGATGGGCTCGGTGTACTCGGGCGTTTCGGGCATGGCGAAGCCACCTCCACGTCGTTGTGTGGGCGCCGCACTGCGGCCAGGTCACGCTATGCACACGCATGGTTACTCACAAGGGTGCTGATCAAGCCAACAGTCGGAACAGAACGGCCGGATTCCGGTGCCCCGCACCCGCGCCGGCGGCCCCTTGCGAGGAGCAAGGGGCCGCCGGAACGAACTACGGGTATCTGCACAGGAAGTCGGACCGACCGGGCTGCGGGGACTCCGCAGACCTCTCGCGCGCCGGGACGCACTGCGCCCGGGTGGTCGCATTCCGCTGAACGGACGATTGCGGCCAGGACACGCCCGGCGGGCGGGTCGGGCTGGTCCGGCGACCCTAGCGTGAGCGGGGACACCCCCTGACGATCATGGTCGCAGCGAGGTGTCCTGTCCGGGTCCGTGCGGTCGACGTGGGGACCGTTCCGTCTCTGAACCCCTATTTCCTGGAGGGAACATGAGTGACATTGCGGAATACGAGCTGAAGCTCGACTGGGTGCGGATCGACGACGTCAGCGAGGACTCCGACGACCCCGTGGGCGAGATCTACGGCAAGATCCTGCTGGACGACGCGACCCTGTGGTACCCCTCCTACGAGAACGCCTTCGGGAACACGAAGTCGAAGCACGCGAAGATGCGGGCCGGCGAGTTCTTCAAGCTTCCCGCGGACCGGTCCTCCCGGCGGCACTTCGACGAGAACGCCCTGGATCAGTCCACCGCCTTCCGCCTGCAGATCCGGCTGATGGAGGAGGACGACTGGAACTCGGATGACAAGATCGCCACGGTCGACGAGGAGATCCGCCCCAACCTGGCCGAGTTCAACGGCAAGACGAGCCTGACCACGGAGAAGACCGCCTCCGCCGACGGCAAGATCACCTACCGGTACACGCTCACGCGGATCGGTTAGCACTGTTCCGTCAGGCCGGAGCCGTTGGTGACCAGGTGGTCGAACTCGCCCGGTTTCACTTCGGATGTCCGCACATCTGTAGGCGTCACCTGCATGAACCGGCGGCCCCTTGCGGAAAGAGCAAGGGGCCGCCGGCATGAACTGCCTCCGGTACGCCGGAAGTCGGACCGGCCGACTTCCGGCGCTCGGCGGCTGCTTCGGGAAGGCGGCACCGAAGGCGGCACCCAGGGCGGAGGTGCAGGGGCTCGGGGCGGTGAGCTACCGGACCCCCTGCTCCCAGGCCGCCTTGAGGAGTTCGTACTCGACCTCGCCGTGCTCGGACCCCGGGATCGACTCCGGCCAGTCCCCGAAGTAGCTCCGGAGGAACGACAGGCCGGACTTCTCCATCACGCGCCGGGACCGCGTGTTCACGGCCATGGTGTTCGCGGTGACCCGCTCCACCGCGAGGTCGGTGAACCCCTTGTCGATCAGGGCCCGCGATCCCTCCGTGGCATAGCCCTTGCCCCAAGAGGCCCGGTTCAGCCGGTAACCGAGTTCGACGACGGCGGGGTCGTGGTCGTCGAGCGGGCGGAGTTCGAACCAGCCCAGGAAGGTTCCGGTGTCCCTCTCCTCGGCCGCCCAGAAGCCTCGGGTGCCCGAACCCGGGTGGTCGTGGAGGAGTCGGGGCAGAGTGCGCACCCGGATCGCGTCGCGGTCCGCCGGCTTGCCGCCGTTGATGAAGCGCATGACCTCGGGGTCGTTGTCCAGCGCGAAGAGATGGTCGGCGTCGGCCTCGGTGAACGGCCGCAGCACGAGCCGTTCGGTCTGCAGGAAAGGATCCATCCAGCGATCTTCACCAGGCTCCGCCGAACCCGCCATCGAAATATTCGGGCCGGGCCGCCCCGGCCCGGGGCGACGCCGCCAGGACGACGTGTCGCTGTCGGCCATCAGGGTTAACGGCCGTCCCGCCTTGCCCACCCGCTGGCGTGCCTGGTGAAGCGGCAGGCCCCTTCAGGCTGAAGTTGTGGCACCGATTCCCACCCCGGCCGGAGAGAAGCCCATGAGAAACCCCCGCACGGTGACCGCCATGGCCGCCGCCGTCGCCCTGATCACTGTGGTGTGCGGCGGCTGCTCCAACAGCAAGAGCACGACGACTACGGAAAGCCCGGCAACGGCGGCAACCTCCCCCGGCAGCCCGGCCGCCACACCGACGTCGACGGAGAACACGAGCCCTGCCGCCGGATCCACGGGCGCCGGCGCCACGGTCGCGGCGGCCACCGTCGGCAAGTACCAGAGCATCCTGGTCGACTCCCAGGGCAAGACCCTCTACCTGTTCGAGGCGGACACCTCGCCCACCTCGACGTGCTACGACGCCTGCGCCACCGCCTGGCCGCCCCTTCTGACCACCGGCACCCCCACGGCCGGGAAGGGCGTCGACCAGGCCAAGCTCTCCACCACCGCCCGCAAGGACGGCAAGTCCCAGGTCGTCTACAACGGCCACCCGCTGTACTACTTCGCGGGCGACACGGCGCAGGGCGACACCAACGGCCAGGGGTCCCCCGAGTTCGGTGCCGGGTGGTACGTGGTCAACGTCGCAGGAGACAAGGTCGGAGGCAGCTGAGCAGCTGCACGGCGTCGAACGGCGGACTTCCGCCGGACGGGACTGCTCATCGTCGCCACGACCTGTCCGAAGAAGCCGGAAACAACCCGAAGCACCATAGGCATTGACCGGTGGCCCCTTGCGAGACGCAAGGGGCCACCGGAACGAACTGCCTCCGCTGCGCCGGAAGTCGGACCGGCCGACTTCCGGCGCTCGGCTACGGCTTGGGGAAGGCATCGGCCAGCGCGGACGTGCGGGTGAGGACGGCGACCGCGACCAGGGCGAGGGCGGAGAGTCCCTGGAGGACGGCGTACCAGGCCGGGCAGAGGCCGGGGACGAGATCCACCCCGATGATGGCGATCGGCATGACGGTGGAGAGGGTGCGGACCCGGTCGAAGGCCTTGGCGGAGCCGCCGGCGGCACGGGTGGCCAGCCGGTGGAGAAACGGAACGATGGCGAGGAAGATCACGCCGCGGATCCACATGAACGGGGTCGTCGTGTGGCCGGTGGCCGCCATCACGACGACCGTGCCGAGGACGACGGCGCCGGTGGCGCCGAAGAGCACAATGCACTTCTTCACCGTGGTGAAGGTGTCCTGGTCGGTCGTGGTCGCCATGGTTCTTTCCCCTCCGCGTCGTTGTGGGAACGACGCTACGGAGCGGACGCGCGGCCGGGTATGGGTCCAGCCCCACGAACGGGTGGGTCCAGCCCCACTCCCGTCAACCTGCGGGTCCGCGCCGGAAATTGAGCGGCGCGTTCCTCTTGTCATGGCTATGGTGGCCCGATGACATCGGTCAAGCATTTCCAGGTCACCTTCGACTGCGCGGAGCCCGAGCGCGTCGGTCGCTTCTGGTGCGAGGTCCTGGGGTACGTCCCGCCGTCCACGCCGGAGGGGTTCGACACCTGGGACGACTTCCAGCGCTCGCTGCCGCCCGAGGAGCAGGGCTCGTGGTTCGCGGCCGGCGACCCCTCTGGAGTGGGCCCGCGCATGTACTTCCAGCGCGTTCCCGAGGGCAAGGTCGTCAAGAACCGGCTGCACCTCGACGTGCGGGTCGGCACCGGGCTGGTGGGTGCGGAGCGCCTGGCGGCGCTCGAAGCCGAGTGCGCCCGGCTGATCCCGCTCGGCGCGACGCGCGGGCAGTTGCTGGTCGCCGACGACAAGAACGAGTCGTGCCTCGGGATGTTCGACGTCGAGGGCAACGAGTTCTGCCTCGACTGAGCACTCTTGCCGGGACCCTGCAAGGGCCCAGCCGGGATCTTGCAGGGTTCTGTCGGCGCGGGGCGGAGCCGGCGTGGCTAGTGTGACCGGGAGTGGACGTGAGCGAACGTCCGTGACCTGGGGGGTGGGGGAATGACTCCACTGGGCTTGAGCGTGGCCACCTGGTGGTGGATCGTCGCGCTGACGACGGTGCTGTTCTGGGCGCTGGCGATACCGCCGCAGCCGACGCGGAAGTACCGGATCATGGTGTCCCTGGCGCCGTTGGCCGGGGCGGTCTTCCTGGTCGGCCGCTCCCACATGAACGGGATGACCTCGGCCGGCGCGCTGTCCATGTACTCGCTGGCGATGCTGTCGATGACGTTGGGGACGGCCGGGCACCTCGGAAAGCTGGCGCGCCGACAGCTCGCGGCCGACGAGGCGGGTGACACGGACGAGGTGCCGCTCCCCTGGAGCTTCATGGTGCAGTTGTTCCTGTGCCTGACCACGGGCATGGTGGTGTACTTCGTGATCCAGCCGTAGGCACCTCATGCACCAACCGGCGGCCCCTTGCGGACGAGCAAGGGGCCGCCGGTTCGCTAGGCGGTGGCGGCGATCAGGTGGTCGAACTCGCCAGCCTTCGCGCCCTGGAGAAAGGCGCCGAACCTGCGGGCGGTGGTGCGGACGATGACGCCCTCGTCGGACTCCCGAAGTTCGATCACACCAGCGACGGCCCGCACCTCAACACAGTTATTGTTCGCCTCGCTGAAGCCGGACTTCTGCCAATCTGAGCTATGCATACCTGTCGTTCATTTCCTTCATGATCGAACGGATGTAGTCTCGCGACTCGCTCTCCGTCAGAGCAACGGCTTCGATGCGCCCGAAGATTGCGCGGTAGCCCGCCAGCTGGGCAGGAGAATCGAAGATATGAGAACCGTGGGACGAGTCGGCCTGGACGGTGTCCAACTCCGGCACCGGCCCGTCCGCGTAAGCCAGGTTCTCGCTGGGGCCAGGGAAGTCTGCCGTGTCGAACGGCACGACTCGTAGCGAGACCTCCGGAAGCTCGGAGGCTTCGATGAGGCACTCAAGCTGTTCCCTGAGGACCGCAGGACCGCCGTATTGGATACGAAGTGCTGCCTCATGGATGAGCGCCAAGTACGGCGTTTCGCCGGATCGAACAATCCGCTGCCTACGCAGACGGAAGTTCACCCTTCGAGCGACCTCGTGATCAGCAAGGGGTGTGTAGCCCTTCGCGAACACGGCGGTGGCGTAGGCGGCTGTCTGTAGCAATCCAGGTATGAAGCCAATGGTGAAGCTCCTGAGCCGCCGCGCATGGCCTTCAATCTCTGCCACATCGATCGGAGCCGCCGCGAGCACTCCTCGATACTCCTCCCACCAAGCCGCCTCGCGCTCGCTGGCCATGCCGGCGAGCGCGGAGACCAAGGGCTCGTTGAGGCACATGCAGGCTTCTGCGATCTCGCGCAGACGCTCCGGGCTGACAGCGGACTTCCCGTTCTCCATCTGAGTCACGAGGGCGGGCGTCACCCCGAGCAGGCTGGCGAGGTGGCTGCCGCCGAAGCCGGCCTGCTCTCGCATCCTCCGCAGCTCGGCGCCGAGGCGGCGCTGCCGAAGCGTCGGGATTCGAAGGGCCATGGCGTCCTCTCTGCTGATCTGGGAGCCAGTGTCCCACTGACGGGGGAACTTTCTCGCATTCGAATTAACTTTAAGAGCGCGTGCGCTAGGGTCGTCCCAGGTCGATCCGATGGATCGTCAGACACGCCTTGGTTCAGCGCAGTAGGCGCCTGCTGCCCTCCCGCCGAAGAGCAACCACATCCTGGCCTGGCTCACGGCTTCTCCCCTCCACACTCATGCCTCTCGGAGGTTCCCGTGTGCACCCTCAACGCCCCCTCGATCACCCTCACCCGGCAGGCCCTGCGGGACGTCCTGACCCGCGCCGACTGGGACACCGAGACCATCTTCAACGCCGAGCTCGCCCTCGGCGAGTTGATCGTCAACGCGTGGCGGCACGCCCACACCGCCTCACCCGTCGTCTACTTCTCCCTCGACGTCCGCACCCTCCGGGTCTGCGTCGCGGACGAGAGCCCCACGCTCCCCCACGAAAAGGCCCTCGACCTCTCCGCCGAGTCCGGCCGGGGCCTCCAGCTCGTCGCCGGGCTCACCCACCGCTGGGGCGTCGACCCCCAGAAGCGCGGCAAAACGGTCTGGTACGAGCTGGACTCCGCCGCGTGACCCGCGAGCCGGTCGCCCCCGACGACCCCCGGATGCGGGACTTCACCGCCCCGCACATCACCGTCCTCCTCGGGGAGCTGCACCGGCGCGGCCTTCCGCACGGGCTCCTCTGGGGCTCCGCCTCGGCCGGCGAGACCATCCTCGACGGGCGTCTGCTGGTCGACTTCGGCAATGCGCCCGTGAGCACCCTCCTCAACCTGCTCCACCTGCTCCGGGACCTGGACCGGGACGCGGCGTGGCAGCGGTGAGGCAGCGGTGAGGCTCGTCGGACCGCGCTGAGCACATGCGAAGGCCCTCGCCCAGGGAAGGGACGAGGGCCTCGCGGTCGTCCGGCGGATCCGGGTCAGCCGCCGGACGGGTTCCTGGGCATTC
Organism: Kitasatospora sp. NPDC093102; assembly: GCF_040683915.1. NCBI lineage: Bacteria > Bacillati > Actinomycetota > Actinomycetes > Kitasatosporales > Streptomycetaceae > Kitasatospora > Kitasatospora sp. NPDC093102. The sequence continues at coordinate 189,556 of NZ_JBFBFA010000010.1, forward strand.
CTCCACCGCCCCCGCCACCGAAACCGCCCGCACCAGCGGCGCCTTCGACGAGCTGGTTGGCGGTGTAGCCACCGTTGGCGTCGGGGGTGCCGACGACGGTCACGCTCTGGCCGGGCTGGAGGTCTGCGACCTTGCCCTCCTTGTTGAGCTGGACCTTCGTCGCGTCGCCGGTGGTGACTTTGATGGTGTTGCCGTTGGTGTCGGTCAGGTACACCGTGTTGCCGTCGACGGCCTTGACCGTGCCACGGGCGAAACCGGCCTGCCCGCCCTGCCCGGCGCCCTGCCCCTGGCCCTGCCCCTGGCCCCCGCGGCGGGAGCCGTTCTGCCCGTAGCCGCCGCCAGGAGCAGCCGCAGCGGCAGCCGGCCGGGCGGAGGACTTCCCGCCGGAGGAGGAGCCGTTGTTCTGCTGGTACCAGACCCCGCCCGCGAACGCGCCGGTGGCGATCACGCCGCCCGCCAGCACCAGGCTGAGCCAGGGCAGCTTCCGCCGTGGCGGCGCGGCCAGTTCGGCGCTCACGTCACGGGCGTCCGGCGGGGTGGCGAGCAGGGCGACCTGCTCGGCCGGGGTACTGGCGACCGTGGCGATCTCTTTGCTCATGACAGTGGAGTCCTACTCGTGCCGGAGGGCGTCGATCGGCCGCAGCGAGGCGGCCCGGTTGGCGGGGTAGCTGCCGAAGAACAGCCCGATGGCGACGGCGATGGCGAACGCGCCGAGCACCGACTCGGGGATCACCACCGGCTTGATGCCGACGATGCTGAAGTGCGAGCCGGCGATCCCGGCCGCCACGCCCAGCCCCGCGCCGATCACCGACAGCAGCGTCGACTCGGTGAGGAACTGCCCGAGGATCACCGCGCGCGGTGCGCCGAGCGCCTTGCGGATGCCGATCTCCCGCGTTCGCTCGGTGACCGTCACCAGCATGATGTTGGTGATCCCGATCCCGCCGACCAGCAGCGAGATCGCCGCCACCGCGCCGAGCAGCACGGTGAAGGTCTTCGTCGTGCTCTCCCTCGCCGTGAGCAGCGAGGCCTGGCTGGTGATCCGGAAGTCCGCCTTGGACGGGTCGGCGATCGCGTGCGTGCCGAGCAGGACGCGGGTGATCTCGGACTGGGCCGCCGTGGTGCTGTCCGCGGACGAGGCCTGGACCAGGATCTGGTTGACCGAGCCGAAGCCGGTGAAGGCGTTCTGCACCGTCGGCAGCGGGGCGATCACCACGTCGTCCGGGTCGGTGAAGCCGCTGCCGCCCTTGGCCTGGAGCACGCCGACGACCGTGAACGGCGTGCCGCCGAGGACGACCGACTTGCCGACCGGGTTCTCGGTGTCGAACAGCTGCTTGGCCGTCGTCGCGCCGAGCACCGCGACCTTGCGCGAGTTGAGCACGTCGTCGTCGGTGAAGTACTCGCCGTGGGCGACCTTCTGGTTGGCGGTCTCGAAGTACGACGGGTAGGTGCCGACGATCGAGCCCGGGCTGTACGAGATGTTCCCGTACAGCGCCGTCGCGCTGGTGGTGACCACCGGGGCGACCGACTTGATCGCCCCCGCGTCGGAGTCGCTCGCCAGCGCCTTGGCGTCGGCGACCGTGAGCTTCTTGACCGAGGAGGTGGCCCGGGAGCCGCCGTTCGCCGAACCGGAGCTGACCGTCAGGGAGTTGGTGCCGAGCGAGGTGATCGAGTCCTTCACCGCCACCGAGGAGCCGTTGCCGACCGCCAGCAGCAGGATCACCGAGGCCACGCCGATCAGCACCCCGAGCATGGTGAGCGCCGAGCGCACCTTGTTGGCGGCCAGGCCGCCGACCGCGAAGCGGAGCGTCTGCCAGAGGATCACGCCGGCACCTCCGCGACCGGTGCCCCCGCGAACGCCGGGTCCAGGAAGGGCGGCGGGCCCTCCACGGGCGCCTGCCTCAGGTCGCTCACGATCTGCCCGTCCACCAGCCGCAGCACCCGCTTGGCGTGCCGCGCGACCTCGTCCTCGTGGGTGATCAGCACGACCGTGCGGCCGGTGGCGTTGAGCCCGTCGATCAGGGCCAGCACCTCCTCCGTCGAGCGGCTGTCGAGGTTGCCGGTCGGCTCGTCGGCGAGCAGCATCGCGGGCGCCGTCACCAGTGCCCGCGCCACCGCGACGCGCTGCTGCTGGCCGCCGGAGAGCTCGTTGGGCTTGTGGCCGGCCCGCTCGGCGAGCCCGACGAGCGAGAGCGCGGCCATCGCCCGGCGGCGCCGTTCGGCGGTGCGGACGCCCGCGTAGGCGAGCGGCAGCTCGACCTGGGCGAGGGCGGTGGTGCGGGGCACCAGGTTGAAGGACTGGAAGACGAAGCCGATCTTGCGGTTGCGCACCAGTGCGAGCTGCTGCTCGTCCAGGTGGCCGACGTCGGTGCCGTCCAGCAGGTAGCGGCCGGAGGTCGGGACGTCCAGGCAGCCGAGGATGTTCATCAGGGTGGACTTGCCGGAGCCGGAGCTGCCCATCACGGCGACGAAGTCGCCCTGCTCGATGTCCAGGCTGACGCCCTGCGGTTCGCCGGTCTCCGGGTCGGAGGGGCCGCGCAGCGCGTGCACGGTGGCGTCGCCGTGCCCGTACGCCTTGGTGAGCCGGCGGATCCGGATCACCGGGACGGGATGCGCGGGGACGCGCTTGTCGATGACGTGACGCATGACCGGACTCAGCCCTTGCCACCGCGGCCGGCCCCGCCACCGGCGCCACCGCCACCGCCACCGCCCGGGAAGACCCCGCCGCCCCCGGCTCCGCCGGCCCCGCCCCGGTTGCCGCCGAGGCCAGGGAAGGAGGCGTTCGGGAAGCCGTTGCCGCCGCTGGTGGTGGGGAGTTCGACCTTGTCGCCCTCCTTCAGCCCGGAGACCACCTGCACCGTGCTGTCACCCTCGACCCCGACCGTGACGGTGACCCGCTCGGAGGCGCCGTCCGGCTGCACCAGGGTCGCGGTGCGCGACGTGCCGGTGCCGGACAGGGCGGAGGTGGGCAGCGAGAGCGCGTTGTCGGCCTCGCCGGTGATGACCTGGACGGTGGCGCTGAGTCCGGTGCGCAGCGTGCTGGTGTCGCCGCTGAGCTGGAGCGTGGCCGCGTACTGGACGGCGGAGGAGCCGGCCGCGCCGCCGGATCCGCTGCTGCTGGGCAGCGAACTGACCGACAGGACGGTCGCGTTGAGCTTGGTGTCGGACTGCGCGTTCAGGGTGACGGTGGCCGCCTCGCCCTTCTTCAGCTTGAGCGAGTCGAGCTCGGAGAAGTTCGCGGTGACCTGCATCCCGGTCGGGTTGGTGAGCACGATGAAGCCGCTCGGGGCGGCCGTCGAACTCGCGCCGCCACCGGTCGACTTGGAGGAGGATGAGGAGGACGAGCCGCTCGCGGTGGCGCCGACGGTGTCGCCGACCTTGCCGGCGACCGAGGCGACCGTACCGTCCACCGAGGCGGTCAGGGTGGTTCCGGCCAGCGCCGCCTGGGCGTTGGCGAGGTTGGTCTGCGCGGTGCTGACCTGCTGCTGGGCCTGGGCCACGGCCGCGTCGTCGACCTTGGTGGTGGTGATCGTGGTGGTCTGCGGGGCGGGCGTACTGCTCCCGCCCGCCCCGCGGCCGCCACCGCCGCTGCCGGCCCCGCCGCCGGGAGTGGCGGCGGAGGTGGCGCCCGGCAGGGGCTCGGTGGTCGTGGTGGTGACGCCGGCCTGGGCCTTGGTGAGGTTGGCCTGGGCCGTGGTGAGGGCCGCCTGGGCCGCGTCCACCTGCTGCTGGGCCGCCGTGGTGTCGACGGTGGCGAGCACCTGGCCCTTCTTCACGGCGTCCCCGACCGCGACCTTGACCCCGGTGAGCCGGCCGCCGGTGGTGAAGTCCTGGGCGGCGTCGGTCGGTGAGACCAGGGTGCCGGTTCCGGACACGGTGGCCAGGACGGTGCCCTTGGACACCGTCGCGGTACGGGCCGCGGGCTTGGCGGAAGCCGGGCCGGAGCTGCCGCTGACCGTCGTATAGACCAGGGCGGCACCGCCCAGCAGGGCCACGCCGAGCGCGGAGTTGACGAGGACGGCGCCTCGCCGCCGTGGGAGCACCTTCATGCCGGACAGCTTCCCGGTGAGCTCTTGCGGCCCCCTGGACACCTGCTGGGAGAAGACTGACCGGCCGGATCCGGGCATTCCGGACGTATACCCCGTCCTCCGTCGGCGCCTTGGCCGCTCCGTGGCCCGCCGTTGGCCGAACTCCCAGCGGGCTCCCAGCGACCCCCAGGCATCCGGGAGGACGTTCTGAGGACGTTCTCACGGAGCCGCCCGGGAACGCCGCAGGGGCGCGCCGGAGGACCGGCGCGCCCCTGCGATCACCAGCAGGACGTCAGAGCGACTTGCGGAAGGCCTCCGCCACCGACAGGAAGATCGAGTTGCCCTCGGCCTCGCCGATCGACACCCGCACGCCCTCCGGGAACGGCCGCACGACCACGCCGGCCTCGGCGCACGCGGCGGCGAACTCCTGCGAGCGGTCGCCGAGCCAGAGCCAGACGAAGTTGGCCTGCGAGTCCGGGATCTCCCAGCCCTGGGCACGCAGCCCGGCCACCACCCGGGTGCGCTCCCCGACCAGCGCCTCCACCCGCTCCAGCAGCGCCTCCTCGGCGCGCAGCGAGGCGACGGCGGCGTCCTGGGCGAGCCGGCTCACGCCGAACGGGGTGGCGACCTTGCGCAGCGCGGCCGCCACCGGCTCGTGCGCGATGGCGAAGCCGACCCGCAGGCCCGCCAGGCCGTACGCCTTGGAGAAGGTGCGCAGCACGCAGACGTTCGGGCGGTCCCGGTAGAGGTCGATGCCGTTGGGCACCTCAGGGTCGCGGATGAACTCGATGTAGGCCTCGTCCACCACCACCAGGACGTCGCTCGGGACGGCGTCCAGGAAGCGCTCCAGCTCGGCGCGGTGGATCACGTTGCCGGTGGGGTTGTTGGGGTTGCAGACGAAGATCAGCCGGGTGTTCGGGGTGACCGCGGCGAGCATCGCGTCCAGGTCGTGGTCACCGTTGGCCTTGAGCGGCACCGGGACGGGCGTGGCCCCGGCGACCGCGGCGATGATCGGGTACGCCTCGAAGGAGCGCCAGGCGAAGATCACCTCGTCGCCCGGGCCGGCCGTGACGAGCACCAGCGACTGGGCGACGCCGACCGAGCCGGTGCCGGTGGCGATGTGCTCGGTGGGCACCCCGAAGCGCTCGGCCAGCACCGAGGTCAGCTCGGTGACCCCCATGTCGGGGTAGCGGTTGAACGAGCCGGCCGCCTTGACGGCCGTCTCCAGCACGCCGGGCAGCGGCTCGTAGGGGTTCTCGTTCGAGGACAGCTTGTAGGCGTCGGCGCCGGCCGGCTTGCCGGGCTTGTACGTGGGGATGCCGTCGAGGGTCGGCCGCAGCCGCGGGCCCTGCGCTGACGTACCACTGCTCACGGTCGTACTCCGTTTCCAGTTGCGGAACTCTCCGGTGCGCTCGCCCGCCACGGACGGGTTCGCCTCCGTGCCCGGAACCTCGTGACGCGCCCGGACCACCCCGGTCGGGTGCCTTGCACGATACCGAGCGCCCTCACCCGTAGGAGTGAGATGCCCGGTCGGGTTACAGGCGCAGATCAGCCATTCTGCCCGGTTCCTTTGGCACATGTCAGAGGTAAGAGGCCTGGTTTCAGGCGGGTATCGAAGGGGCGCACCCCGGCTCACTCGTGGAGAAACGTATCTCCGCAGGCTCCCGGTGCGCCGGTCACAGACCCTTGTCAGGAGCCATACGATCGGTCCGCCATGACAGCAGCAGCCAACCAGAGCGGTCGGCGTCCCACCACCTCGCGGCGTCTGGAGCGGGCCGGCATCCGGGATGTGGCAGCAGCCGCCGGAGTGTCGATCACCACGGTCTCCGATGCGCTGAACGGAAAGGGCCGCCTGCCCGACGAGACCCGCAGCCGGGTGCGCGAGGTCGCCGAGCGCCTCGGCTACCGCCCCTCCGCGGCCGCCCGCACCCTGCGCACCGGACGGTCCGGCCTGATCGGGCTGACCGTCACGACCTACGGTGAAGAGCCGTTCACCTTCACCGAGTTCGCGTACTTCGCCGAGATGGCCCGGGCCGCCACCAGCGCCGCCCTGGGCCGCGGCTACGCGCTGGTGGTGCTGCCCGCCTCCTCCCGCCACGACGTCTGGGGCAACATCGCCCTGGACGGCACCGTGGTGATCGACCCGCCCGACCAGGACCCCCTGGTGAGCGAGCTGTACCGGTCCGGCGTCCCGGTGGTCAGCGACGGCAAGCCCGGCAACTGCCCGGTCACCGCCTGGGTCGACAACGACCACGAGGCCGCCGTGCTCGGCATCCTCGACCACCTCTCCGAGGCCGGCGCCCGCCGGATCGGCCTGCTCACCGGCACCAGCACCGACACCTACACCAGGCTCTCCACCGAGGCCTACCTCGGCTGGTGCGCCAAGGTCGGGCAGGAGCCGGTGTACGAGACCTACCCGGCGCACGACCCGGCCGCCGGCGCCGTCGCCGCCGACCGGCTGCTCGCCCGCCCCGACCGGCCGGACGCCGTCTACGGACTGTTCGACCCCAACGGCACCGACCTGCTGGCCGCCGCCCGCCGGTACGGCCTGCGGGTGCCGGACGACCTGCTGCTGGTCTGCTGCAGCGAGAGCGACGTCTACGCGGCCACCGAGCCGCCGATCACCACGCTCTCGCTCAAGCCGCGCAAGATCGGCACCACGGTGGTCAACCTGCTCATCGACGCGATCGAGGGCGTGGACTCCGGGACGGGCGTCGACATCGCCCGGCTCTTCCCGCCGCGGTTCCGCACCGCCGGCACCGGGCCGCCGCCGGGCACCCTGATGCCGACCGAACTGATCGTCCGCGCGTCCTCCCAGCGCCGGAGCCCGCGCACCACCGTCAGCCCGCCCCGCCCTCCGGGCGAGGTTTAGACCACCGAGCCACCGCACCGGGCACGGGCCGAGGGCCGCGTGCCGAGGGCCGCGTGCCGCGGCGGCACGACGAGCGCTCGGGCCGTGCTGACGAGACCGTACCGAGCCGGGACAAAACGGACCCAGCGGGACCGCCCGGCTGACGCTCCGGAGGATTGGATACCCACCAGGTGACGACGCCGGGAGAGTGGTCTTCCTATGATGGGCGAATGACACCCGAGGACCGCTTCCCCGGGCCCGAGCACCCCCACTCGGGCCCCCGCCACCAGCCGGACCTCGACGTGCTGCCGTACGGCACCTATTACGAACCCGATCCCGCCCCCGGCTACCCCGCCGCGTCCTACGACGGGGAGACCTACGAGGGGGAGACCTACAGCGGCTACGGCGGAGCCCGCTACCTGGAGCAGCACTGGCACGCCGACGGCCAGGGCCACACCGTGCACGCCCAGGGGGTCGGCATGGACCACACCCCGGCCTTCTCGCACCAGGGACAGGGCGGCTACGAGGACGGCGCCGGGTACGAGGACGGTACGGGCTACGAGGACCGCCCGGGCTACGACGGCCAGGAGCAGGACGGCTACGAGCCCACCCTGCCCGACCAGCCCTCCCCGGCGCTCCAGATCGCCGGCCGCGACGACCCGCCGACCATCGAGCTCGGCCCGCCACTGCCCGACCCCGCCGCACCGACCTACCCGTACCCGGCCCCCGGTCCCGGCGAGCCGCCCGGCCCGGTCTACGTCGTCGGCGACGTGCACGGCTACCTGGAGGAGCTGCGCGCCGAGTTGCGCCACCAGGGCCTGATCGACGCCGACGGCCACTGGTCCGCCGGCCGCGCCCGGATCTGGTTCCTCGGCGACTTCACCGACCGCGGCCCCGACGGCATCGGCGTCATCGACCTGGTCATGCAGCTGGCCGCCGAGGCCGCCGCGGCCGGCGGCTACTGCCGCGCCCTGATGGGCAACCACGAACTGCTCTTCCTCGGCGCCGCCAAGTACGGTGACGAGCCCGTCCAGTCCACCGCCGGCACCGCCTCCTTCCTCGCCGCCTGGCGGCTCAACGGCGGCCAGCAGAACGACCTGGACCGGCTGGAGGCGCACCACATCAGCTGGCTCTCCCGGCTGCCCGCCATCGCGCTGGAGGACGGCCACCTGCTGCTGCACTCCGACACCACCGCGTACCTGGAGTACGGCGAGTCCATCCCCGACGTCAACGACGCGGTGCACGGCCTGCTCGCCGACGGCGGCGTGGACGAGTGGTGGGACTGCTTCCGCCGCTTCACCAAGCGGTTCGCGTTCCGCGGCGACGCCGGCCCGACCGCCGTCCACGAGCTGCTGGACACCTACGGCGGCAGCCGGATCGTGCACGGGCACAGCCCGATCCCCTACCTCACCGGCGCGGTGCACAACGACGACGGCCAGCCGCCGCACATCCCGGGACCGTACGTGTACGCGGACGAGCTCGCGGTGGCGATGGACGGCGGCGTCACCATGGAGGGGCGGCTGCTGGTCGCCCGACTGCCCGTCAGCTGACGGTCAGTCCATCGCGGGTCGATCGCCAACCGACCATCGACATCGAACAGTTGTTCCCGGCGCCCGCGCCGTCGCACGCGCGCGTCCGGGGGCGCGAAGTTCCGGAAACCGACTGTCAGCCCGGGCGCGCCCGCCCCTACCATGAGGCACACCACACCCGGCCGCCCGTCCGGCGGCCCGCCTCCGCGCCCGTTTCGGCGCCCTGAGGGCCGCGCGCCCCCGGGGCGGAGCGAACGGGGTCCGCACGAACGGGGTCCCCATGTCCAACCCCCCGCCACTGCTCGCCGAGGACCGCCCGGAGTACGAGCGCCTCCTCACGGAAGCCCTGCGCGACCGCACCGTCCTCACCGCCCTGCGCGCACCCGGCGCGCTCACCACCGACCAGCTGCGCATCCGCGCGCTGCGCGACGCCGACCGCGTCAACGCCGCGGCCGCCACCGAGTACGCGCACTACACCCGGCTGCGCGAGAACCTGCACAGCACGCCCCCGACCCCGCCGACCGGCAGCGAACCCGCCGCCCCCGGGCTGCTCGCCCAGCTGCGCTCCGCCAACGGCGGCGCCGGACTGTTCCCCGTCCTCACCGTGCTCACCCCGATCCTGGCCTGGACCGCCGCCCTGTTCCTCCTGCTGATCGGCTACCTGCTGCGCGCCACCAACCCGGACCTCGCCCTCGCCCGGTCCCTGGTCACGGCCGGCTGGGTGGCGCTCGCCGCCGGGGTCGCCGCGATGGCCATCGGCATCATCGGGCTGCTGCTCACCGCCCTGCGCGACGGCACCGCGACCACCCCGGCCGGCACCGACCCGGAGCTCGCCACCGAACTCGCCGACGCCCACGGCGAGTGGCGCACCGCGCTGCGCGAGCGCGGACTCGTCCCGTACCTGCTCGACACGCTGCCACCGGTGCCGGGCCCGGCGGCCCGGCCCGACCACGGTGGCCCCGACTTCAGCAGCCCCGGCTACACCTCACCCGCGTTCACCAGCCCCGGCCCCGAGGGACCGACCGGCCCCGAGGGCCGCACCGCCCGCCCGGCCTTCACCCCGCCCGACTTCACCGGGCCCGGGTACACACCGCCCGACTTCACCGGGCCCGACGAGGTCGGCTGAGCCCTCCGTTCCCCGGGCACCGAGGCCGCTTCCGGGGGACATCCCCACCCCCGGTCCGGGTGCGGCCACCATCGCTCCGGGACTCCACTGCCCGCCAGGCTGGAACCCACACGTGGAGAACGACCGGGGGAGACCAGCGTTGAACACCGGACCCGTCCGACCGTCCCGCACCGGACCGGCGCTGCCGCTGGTCACCGTCCTGCTGGCGGTGCTGCTGGGGCTGCTCCCCACCGCGGCGCCGGCGAGCGCCGTGCCCGTCGACGCCGCGCCCGTGAACATCACAGCCGCGAGCGCCTCGCCCGCTCCGGGCGATCCGGTCCCCAGCCCGGTCGACTTCACCGGTGCCGGCGGCACCGCCCTGCACGGCCTGGTGCTGGCCGCACCCGCCGTGCCGGCCGGCACCCGTGGCCCCGGACTGGTCATGATCCCCGGGGCCGGCCCGGGCCCGCTGACCGAGCTGCGGGCCGCCGCCGAGTCGTACGCGCGGCACGGCGTCACCACGCTGATCTTCGACAAGCGCACCGACGGCTACTCGATGACCCACCGGGACTACGGGCAGCTGGCCGACGACGCCCTGGCCGCCGTCCGGCTGCTGCGCACCCGGCCCGAAGTCGCGCCGGACCGCGTCGGCCTGTGGGGCCTGTCCGAGGGCGCCTGGGCGGCCTCGCTCGCCGCCACCCGCTCCACCGACGTGACGTACCTGGTCACCGTCGGCGCGGTCGGCCTCACCCCGGCCCGCCAGCAGGCCTGGGCGTACCGGGGCTACCTGCGCCACGCCGGCGTCTCCGGCTCGCTGCTCACCGCGCTCTCGGACACCTCCGTCCGGCAGCTCACGGCCGCCGGGCTCTTCCCGGAGGCCGACTACGACCCGGTGCCGGTGTGGGAACGGGTCCGGCAGCCGGTCCTGGCCGAGTGGGGCACGCTCGACCGCGAGGCCGCCCCCGAGGAGAGCGCGACGATCATCCGCCAGGCCCTCGACCGCGGCGGCAACACCCACTACACGCTGCGCACCGTCCCCGGCGTCCGCCACAACCTGCACCTGACCCGGGACGACGGCTACGACCGGCCCGACCGCCTCCCGGCGGACTACGCCGACACCGAGTCCGCCTGGATCCAACGGCTCGCCACCGGCCTCCCCGAGGCCTCCGTCGACCCGGCCCCGCCCCAGGACGCCCGCAGCCGCGCACTCGACCCGCTCCCCTGGTACGAGTCCACCTGGTTCGAGGCCGTCGCCACCCTGCTCTGCCTGACCGGCTTCGCGGGGTACGCGCTGACCGGCGCCGTCCGCCGCCTGCGCCACCGGCCGCGCCCCGCCGCCCTGCCCCGGGCCGCCCGCTGGGCCGCCCTCGCCGGAACGGCCGCCGTCCTGGGCGGACTCGGCTACCTGCTCTTCCTGACGGTCACCGCCGCGATGTTCCCCGGCCCGGTCCTGTTCGGCCGCCCGGTGGTCTGGCTGGCCGTCCAGCTGCTCGCGCTGTTCGCGCTCGGGGCGGCCGCCGTCGCCGCGGCCGGCGCCCGGCGGGAGCGGGCCGCCCTGGCCGCCGCCTCCGCGGCCGACCGGGCCCGGCTGGGCGCCCTGCTGCTGGCCGGGGCGGTATTCCTGCCCTGGGCCCTGTCCTGGGGACTGCTGCTGCCCTGACCCGCCCCCATCCGGCGGACGACGGCCCGCTCCCCCGCCCGGGGGAACGGGCCGGCCCGGGTTCAGCCCCGGTGAGGACGCCCCCGCCGGCGCGCTCCGGGAGGGTCGGAGCCGGTGGCGGACGGACGGCGTCCGCCCGGGCCGGGAGGCGGAACCATGGGCGCACGGACGATCGCCGCACGACTGCACGGCACACCCGCACCGGGCGTGCCCCGCTGGGCGGTGCGGACCGGGTACGCGATCACCCTGGCGGTCCTGCCCTCCTGCCTCTGGCGGATCGGCGGCTTCATCCTCGGACTGCCGCTGCTCGACCACGGCCCGACGCCCCCGGAGCAGGACCCCGCCTCGTTCGACGGCGGCTGGGGGTACATCCTCGCGCTCAGCGTGGTCAGCGAGGCGCTGGCCTTCCTCTGCTTCGGCCTGGTCGCCCGCTGGGGCGAGGTGTGGCCGCGCTGGATCCCGGGCCTCGGCGGCCGCCCGGTCCCGGTGCTCGCCGCCGTGGTCCCGGCCGGGCTCGGCTCGGCGGTGCTGATGGTCTTCCCGTACGCGATGGTGATGTTCTCGCTCGGCCTGACCATCCGGGGCGACGAGGGCGGGGTCATCACCCACGGCTGGCAGACCCTCGTGTTCTGGATCGGGTACCTGCCGCTGGCCGCCTGGGGACCGCTGCTCGCCGTGCTCACCGTGCACTACTACCGCCGGCGCAGGGCGGGTTGAGCCGTCCCGGCTCAGAAGCCGGTCGGCAGGCGGGGCGTGTACGGGGCCTCCAGGGCCGCCGCCTCGGCGTCGGTGAGGCCGAGGCGCAGGGCGGCCGCCGCGTCGTCCAGGTGGCCCAGGCGGGTGGCGCCGACGATCGGGGCGGCGACCACCGGGTTGCGCAGCACCCAGGCGAGCGCGACCTGCGCCATCGGGACGCCCCGGGCCCCGGCGACGTGCTGGACGGCGTCCACGATCGGGCGGTCGACGTCCGCGAAGAAGCGTCCGGCGACAGGGTCCCCGGCCGAGCGGGCGGTGCCCTGCCCGTACGGCCGGGCCAGCCGGCCCGAGGCCAGCGGGCACCACACCAGACCGGCCACGCCCTGGTCGGCGAGGAACGGGAACATCTCCCGCTCCTCCTCGCGCTGCACCAGGCTGTACTGGTGCTGCATCGACACGAACTGCGGGCCGCCGGCCAGGGCCGCCGCGTGCCGCAGCTTCGCGAACCGCCAGGCCCACATCGAGGAGGCGCCGACGTACCGGACCTTCCCCGCCTCGACCACCTCGCACAGCGCCGCCACCGTCTCCTCGACCGGGGTCGCCGGGTCGAAGCGGTGCAGCTGGAAGAGGTCGATGTGGTCCGTGCCGAGGCGGGCCAGCGAGCCGTCCACCTGCTCCAGGATCGCCCGCCGGGACAGGCCGGAGCCGCCCGGACCGTCGTGCATCGGCAGGCCCGCCTTGGTCGCCAGGACGACGTCCTCGCGCCGGGTGTAGCGCCGCACCGCCCGGCCGACCAGCTCCTCCGAGGCGCCGCCGCCGTACACGTTGGCGGTGTCCCAGAGGGTGATGCCGAGCTCGACCGCCCGCCGGAACACCGGCGCGGCGGCCTCCTCGTCCAGCGCCCACGGGTTGTGCCCGCCGCCGCCCCCGCCGAAGCCCATGCAGCCGAGCGCGATCCGGCTGACCTCCAGGTCGGTGCCGGGCAGTTTCAGGTACTCCATCGTTCTTCCCCTTCCCCGGTTACGCCGGGTACGGCACGGCGGCCCGCGCGTTCTTCAACGCGCCCGCCCACCAGGACAGTTGGTCGAGCAGGACCTTGGCGCAGCCGGGCGCCTGCGGGTCGTTCGGGCGGCCGTCCGCCCAGGCGGTGAAGTAGTTCGGGAAGGCCAGGCCGTCCCGGATGGTCACCGCGTGCAGCTCGGTCAGCACGTTCTCCAGGTGCAGCACGGCGTGCCGGCCGCCGGCCGCGCCGCCGTAGCTGACGAAGGCCACCGGCTTGGCCGTCCACTGGGTGAAGTGCCAGTCGATCGCGGCCTTCAGCGAGGCCGGGTAGCTGTGGTTGTACTCGGGTGTGACGACAACGAAGGCGTCGGCACCCTCCAGGGCCTCGGTCAGCTTCGCCATCCCGGCCGGCCGCGGATAGCCTTCACCTGCGAACTTCGGTGAGGAGGCGGGGAGTTCGAGCGGCAGCTCGACCTCGGCGAGGTCCACCACCTCGACCTCGAAGCCCCCGTGCGCGGCGGCCTGCTCGGCCACCCACGAGGACACCACCGGACCGAACCGGCCCTCCCGGACGCTGCCGAGAATGATCACCAGCTTGTGCGTGTTCGTCTCCATGGCCACCACTCTCCGCCCGCCCCACGGCCGTAACCAGGCCGCGCTCAGGCTGGCCCCCGCAGGGCCACCCTCGGAGTGACGATCAGCCGTACGCTCGTCATATGGGCACACCACTGGGGGACTTCATCCGCGCGAAGCGCGACAGCATCCAGCCGGAGACGCTGGGCCTGCCCGACCACGGCCGCCGCCGCTCGCCCGGGCTGCGCCGCTCCGACCTGGCCGTCCGGGCCGGCATCAGCGTCGAGTACCTGACCCGGCTGGAACAGGGCCGCGACCGCAACCCCTCCACCCCCGTGGTCAACGCACTCGCCGACGCCCTCAGCCTCGACCCCGCCGAGCGCAACCACCTGCGCTACCTCACCAAGATCACCGGTGGCGCGTGCGCCGGCCGCACCCGGCCCGCCCCCGCCCCGCGCGAGCTGCGCCCCACCGTCCGCGAGACGCTGCGCCTGCTCGAACCCGGCGTCGCCGCCGTCACCAACCGCCTCGGCGACGTCCTCGCCCACACCAGCGGCTACGCGGCCGTCCTCGGCGCGGCCGGACTGCTCGACACCCCGGCGCCCAACCTCACCCGCTACGTCTTCACCGACCCGCGCGCCCGCACCCTGTTCGCCGACTGGGACGACATCGCCGACGAACAGGCCTTCGACCTCTGGCTCGGCCCCTCGGTCGAGTCCGCCGAGTGGCTGAGCACCGAACTCGCCCCGCTCGCCGGCCCCGACTTCACCCGCCGGCTCGGCAACCACCTCGTCCCCCGCCGCGGCCCGCTCCGCCTCCACCACCCGTCCGGCCCTGAACTCCGGCTCCACCGCGAGACGCTGGACCTCCCCGACGACTCCCAGCAGCTCCTCGTGCTGCTCCCTGCCGACGACGACACCGCCGCCCACCTCGACCGCCTGCTCGCCCCGGAGCGGCCCCGGCTGCGCGCCATCTCCTGAAGCACTCCGCCCCCCTCAGCCCGCCGCCACGACGCACGACGGGGTCGCCCCGCCGGCCCGCCCCTCGGCGACGTCCGCCGCCGCCCGGACGAAGGCGCGGACCCGGGCGGTGGTGTTGCTCTCCAGCCAGACCGGGCCCCGCTCGATCGGGGGCGCGTCGTGGATCGGCACGTACGCGACGTCCGGGCGCGGGTAGTAGCGGCGGGAGTGCTCGCCGACCGGAAGGACGCCGCGGCCCATCGCGACCAGGCTGAGCATCTCGGAGAAGGTGCCGCCGGACGGGCCCTTGGGCACCGGGCGCCCGGACGGGGTGTGGTCGGGGGTGCGGTCGCGCTTGAACGCCGCCGAGGTGACGGCCGGGTACTGCACCACCGGATGGTCGGCGAGCACCTCGACCGACACCGACCGCTCCGAGGCCAGCAGGTGCCCGGCGGCGACCGCGAGGACCCGCTGCTCGGTCAGCAGCACCGGCCCGCAGGCCATGCCGTCGAACGGGTAGGAGGCGATCAGGACGTCGATCGAGCCGTCCACCAGGCTCGCCCGGGAGTTGGAGAGCTGGACCTCGCGGACGTCCACCCGGCAGTCGGGGTGCCGCTCGCCGAACAGCGCGACCGCCTTGAGCAGCACCGGCGCCGTCCACTCCCCGAGGAACGCCACCCGCAGCTCCCCGGTCACTCCTCGGCTGGCGTCCTCCGCGCGCCGCAACGCCGCCGCCATCGCCTCCACCACCGGCGCCAGGTCGTCCGCCAACTGCCTCCCCACGGCGCTGAGTCGGACCGACCGGCTGGTGCGCTCGAACAGCGGGCCGCCGATCCGACGCTCCAGCTTCTTCACCACCTGGCTGACCCGCCCGGTGGTCAGGTGCAGCCGCTCGGCGGTCCGCCCGAAGTGCAGCTCCTCGGCGAGCGCGAGGAAGACCTCGACCTCCAGCCGCTCCAGCATCCGGCCCCACCCCTCGATCGTTGAATCCGGCTCAACGATCGTACGTCGACCACGCATTGATCCCCCGTCCGGACGGCGGGATCGTTGAACCCGTCACCAGCAGTCGCACCCGAGCGGAGCCGAACACCCATGCGCGTCGTAGCCTTCGACCACCTCGTCCTCAACGTCGCCGACGTCGAACGCTCGCTGGCCTTCTACTCCGGCCTGCTCGGCCTGGAGCCCGTCCGCGTCGACGAGTGGCGCGCCGGCCAGGTGTCCTTCCCGTCCGTCCGTGTCACCCCCGAGACCATCATCGACCTGGTCCACGGGCCCCGGCACGAGTCCAACGTCGACCACATCTGCCTCACCGTCGAGCCCCTCGACTGGCAGGAGGTCATCGACTCCGGCGTCTTCACCGTCCTCGAAGGCCCCGTCCCCCGCTACGGCGCCCGCGGCAACGCGACCTCCGTCTACGTCCTCGACCCGGACGGCAACACGGTCGAGCTCCGCTGGTACCCCCAGGACGCCGACAAGTGAGGGGTGCCGCCCCGAGCCCGCGGCCCGGGCCGGGACGGCACCCCTCGACCACCTGCGCGTGCCGGGTCAGTTCCGGCCGGCGAGGTGCTCGACCAGCCGGTCGAAGCTGGAGTTCAGCCCCGCCTCGGCCTCCGGGCCGCGGAACATCTCCGGCACCCCGGTCTGGTGCAGCACCACCCGGGTGCGGCCGTCACCGAGCTCGGTGAACGTGAGCGTGGACCGCATGCCCGAGCCCTCCTCCACCATCGTGAAGGACTCGCCGGCCCGGATCTCGGCGATCTCGGCCTTCAGCGGGTACCGCTCGCCGGTCGCGTCGACCACCATGGTGCTGTCGTAGCGCCCGCCCTCCTTCGCCTCGATGGTCACGGTCTCCAGCGGCACGTGGGTGCCGACCGGACCCCAGAAGCGGACGAACTGCTCCGGCTCGAAGTACGCCTCGAACGCGGTGGCCGGGGCACCCGGCAGCTCACGGGTGATGGTCAGCTCGCCCAGGTTCTCGGTCATCTCGGTGTCTCCTCCGTGGTCACGTGATCGCTTGCACAGGGGTAGACCGCGGCCGCCCCGAAAACTCATCGCTCCCCGCGAAAATTTTTCGACCGACCTTCCCCACCACCGACGACCGCCCCACCCCGGGCCGGCGGACCGGCCCGGAACGGCACGCCAGTCGGCCGACGGGAGGTGGACCCGGTTGCCGTGCTCCGCGAACTCCGCGGGGGGGGCCGGACGCGGTTACTTCTTCGGTGTCAGGCAGAGCACGAACTTCTCGTTGTCCATCTGCTGAGCGAGTGCATCGAAGCCGTCGCCACAAGCGTTCACGTCGAAGGTGTCCTCGACGACCTTCGACACCGTGTGAGTGGCCTTGCTGTTGTCGCAGCCGACCGTATCGACCGACGGGTGATCGCCGCTTCCGGTGACCTGCACGCAGTCGCCGACCTTGGCACGCACCGGCCCGTTCATCGCGTCCTTGACAGCGACCTTGACGATCGCCACAACGACGATCAGCACGAGCGTGCCGAGCACCGAGAGCATCTTCTTGCGCTTGCTCTTCTTGGGCGCCGGTGCCGTGGCCTGCACGGCCTCGGCGTACGGGAACGGAGTCGCGGCAACCGCCTCGGGCGACGACGGGGCCTGGGGGCTCTGCGGGGTGGTCATGAAATCCTCTGATACGCGTGACGTAGCGGGTAGTGCGGCGCACCCTATCGGCGCCCGCCTTGCGCATTTCCGACAACCACGGCGATATCAACCCGCGCGTGATTCAAGTGAAATGTAAAAAGTAGATAATGAGTTGAGGCATCGACACCACGACCCCCCGGCAAGTCGTCACTGGCTCCGGCTGGCTCCGGACACGGAGGTGGTCGGCCACGGCCAGGAACAGGAAGAAGTTGGGGATCCCGGCGACCGGCCGCCCGAAGCTCTCCCAGCCCTTCGGAAGCCGCCAGGGCCATGACCTCGCCAGGTAGCGGCTCCTGAAGCCGGCAGGACTGAGCGTGTCGCACTGGTGCCTCTTTCATCACGAAGGAAACCGCAGCTCGGGTGAGCCACCGGATGCCAGCGGGAGCCGTCTCCCAGCGCGGCGTAGCGTGAAAGGTGGCCGACCAGGGACCGTCGGCGAAGTGCGCCGGTCGTTCCGCCGGCAGGGCGGGGCCCATGGCAGGAGCGGCGCAATGAGCAAACAGACGGTTGAAGAGTTGACGGGCCGGGTGCACGGTGCGGTGGTCAGTGCCGGCGACGAGGAATATGACGAGGCCCGCAGGGTCTACAACGCCATGATCGACCGGAAGCCCGCCGTGATCGTGCGGTGCGCCAACGCGGGCGATGTCATGGCCGTGGTGGACTTCGCCCGGGAGAACCTGCTCGACCTGGCGGTCCGCGGCGGGTCGCACAGCGCCCCGGGGTACGGGACCTGCGACGACGGCGTGGTGGCCGATCTCGGCGGAATGCGCGGTGTCCGGGTGGACCCGCAACGGCGGACGGCCCGGGTCGAGGGCGGGGCCACCCTGGCGGACCTCAATGCGGCGACCTACCCCTTCGGCCTGGCCGTCACCGGCGGGATCATCTCCACCACCGGGGTCGGCGGGCTCACCCTCGGCGGCGGCTTCGGGTACCTGGCGCGCAGCCTGGGCCTGACCTGCGACAACCTGCTCTCCGCCGACCTGGTGACGGCCGACGGCCGGTTCCTGGTCGTCGACGAACAGAGCCACCCCGACCTGTTCTGGGCGCTGCGCGGCGGGGGCGGCAACTTCGGCGTGGTGACCTCCTTCGAGTACCGGCTCTCCCCGGTCAAGGACGTCTATGCCGGGCTGATCCTCCACGAGCCGGGGCACACCGCCGAGATCATGCGGTTCTACCGCGATGCCATCGTCGACGCCCCCGAGCAGCTGAGCGTCTTTCCCGGCTTCCAGATCGCACCCCCACTGCCGTTCATCCCGGCGGACCGGCACGGTGACACCTTCGCGATCCTGGTCGTCTGCTGGAGCGGCGTGATGGAGGAGGCCGAGCGGGCTGTGCGGCCGTACCGCGAGGTGGCGCCGAAGGTCGCCGAGATGGTCGGCCCGATGCCGTACCCGGCACTGGTCGGCATGTTCGACGCGCTGCTGCCGCCCGGGCTGCACCAGTACTGGAAGGGCGCGTTCGCCACCGAGCTCACCGACGAGGCGATCGCCGCACACGTCGAGTACGGTCCGCGGGTGCCGACGGTCAATTCGGCCTGCCACGTCTATCCGCTCAACGGCGCCGTCCACCGGGTCGCCCCCGATGCCACGGCCTTCTCCTACCGCGACGCCAACTTCGCCACCGTGATCGTCGGCGCCTGGCCCGACCCGGCCGACTCCGAGGCCGGCATCGCATGGGTGCGCGACTACTACGCGGCCCTCGAACCCCACTCCGCTGCCGGCGGCTACGTCAACTTCGTCAGTGCCGACGACCAGCACCGGGTCACCGCCGACTACCGCGACAACTACGCCCGCCTGGTCGCCGTCAAGCAGACCTACGACCCCGGCAACCTCTTCCACGTCAACCACAACATCCGCCCTGAGATCACGAGCGGCGTGGCCGGATGACGACGGCTGCCGAGACGGCGAAGCGCCGACCCAGCGCGTGGAGCACGGGGCCGGCGCTTCCGGCTGTCAGTCGGCCAGCGGGAGGTAGACCTTGTTGCCCTGGGCCTTGAACTCCTCGGACATGGCCTTCATGCCCTCGACGGCCTCCTCGTCGTACTCCGGCGAGGCCGCGCCGCTGCCGAACTTCTCGTTGATGGATTTGCTGATCTTCATCGAGCAGAACTTCGGGCCGCACATCGAGCAGAAGTGCGCGGTCTTGGCGGGCTCGGCGGGGAGGGTCTCGTCGTGGAAGTCGCGGGCGGTCTCCGGGTCGAGGGCCAGGTTGAACTGGTCCTCCCAGCGGAACTCGAAGCGGGCGTCGGAGAGGGCGTCGTCCCAGGCCTGGGCGCCGGGGTGGCCCTTGGCCAGGTCGGCGGCGTGGGCGGCGATCTTGTAGGTGATCACGCCGGTCTTGACGTCGTCGCGGTTGGGCAGGCCCAGGTGCTCCTTGGGGGTCACGTAGCAGAGCATCGCGGTGCCCCACCAGGCGATCATCGCGGCGCCGATGCCCGAGGTGATGTGGTCGTAGCCGGGGGCGACGTCCGTGGTCAGCGGGCCGAGGGTGTAGAACGGCGCCTCGTCGCAGATCTCCTTCTGGAGATCCATGTTCTCCCTGATCCTGTTCATCGGGACGTGGCCCGGGCCCTCGATCATCACCTGGACGTCCCGCTCGCGGGCGATCCGGCCGAGCTCGCCGAGGGTCTTCAGTTCGGCGAACTGCGCCTCGTCGTTGGCGTCCGCGATCGAGCCCGGGCGCAGGCCGTCGCCGAGCGAGAAGGTGACGTCGTAGGAGGCGAGGATGTCGCAGAGCTCCTCGAAGTTGGTGTGGAGGAAGTTCTCCTGGTGGTGGGCCAGGCACCAGGCCGCCATGATCGAGCCGCCGCGCGAGACGATGCCGGTCTTGCGGCGGGCGGTGAGCGGGACGTAGCGCAGCAGCACGCCGGCGTGGACGGTCATGTAGTCGACGCCCTGCTCGCACTGCTCGATGATCGTGTCCCGGTAGACCTCCCAGCTCAGCTCCTCGGCCTTGCCGTCCACCTTCTCCAGGGCCTGGTAGAGCGGCACGGTGCCGATCGGCACCGGGGAGTTGCGCAGGATCCACTCGCGGGTGGTGTGGATGTTGCGGCCGGTGGAGAGGTCCATGACGGTGTCGGCGCCCCAGCGGGTGGCCCAGGTCATCTTCTCCACCTCCTCCTCGATCGAGGAGGTGACGGCCGAGTTGCCGATGTTGGCGTTGATCTTCACCAGGAAGTTGGTGCCGATGACGGCCGGCTCCACCTCCGGGTGGTTCACGTTGACCGGGATGACGGCCCGGCCGCGGGCCACCTCGGCGCGCACGAACTCGGGCGCGAGGCCCTCGCGCAGCGCCACGAACTCCATCTCCGGCGTCACCACGCCCCGCTTGGCGTAGGCGAGTTGGGTGACGGCGGCACCGGCGCGACCGCGCAGCGGGCGACGCGGGCGGCCGGGGAAGACGGCGTCCAGGTTGCGCAGGTTCCCGCCGCGCGGCGAGGTGTGCTTGATCCCGTCGTCCTCGGGACGCGGCTCGCGGCCGTCGTACTCCTCGACGTCGCCGCGCTGGCGGATCCAGGCGTCCCGCAGCGCGGGCAGGCCGCGCCGCACGTCGGGCTCGTAGGACGGGTCGGTGTACGGGCCGGAGGTGTCGTACAGCGGGACGGACCTGCCGTTGGTGAGCTGCACCTCGCGGTACGGAACGCGCAGGTCGGGGCGCGATCCCTCGCGGTAGGCCTTGCGCCAGGCCGGGGTCGGGTAGCCCGTGCGCTCGCTGCTGGGGGCGCCCTGGGCAGACTGCGGCTGTGCTTCGAACGTGGTCATCTGACCTCTACTCCCTACGCCGGCATTACCCGGTCAGGTTCCTGCGGTCGACGCAGCCGTCGGTCCGTCCGTCGACGTCCCGGTCAGCGTCCTCTCAGCCCGGTGCTCCGAGCTCCCGCGTCGCAGGCGGTGTTGCCTGCACACGACGCCCAACACGGTAGCGAGCGGATCGCCGCAGGTCCAGAGCACGCCACGGCCCGCCCGGCCGGCCGACGGCCCGCGGGAAACGCCCGAGGCCCGGCTCCTCCCTCACGGGGGGCCGGGCCTCAGGGCGGCGTTACGGGGTGACCGGTCAGCTCTTGGCGGCCTTCTTCACCAGGACCACCACGGCGGCCGCGATGCCGACCACCACCAGCAGCTTGATCACGATCGAGAGCAGTGCGCCGACGACGCCGAACACGAACGCGACGATGTTCCAGGCCAGCACCAGGACCAGTACCGGGATGACGATGTTGCGCACCCAGGAGGGCAGCGACTTCCAGAGCTCAGCCATGTCGGTTCCTCTTCTCCCCTCGGGTCGGCCGCCGTCCGGTGCCGCATCCCGCTTGCTTTCGGTACTTCGATCGTACGGTGGCGTGAGAGCCGGAACGAGGCCCAACGGCCCGGAGAGAACCCCGAGATCACCCCGATTCCGGCCCCCCGGGTGACCCCCGAGAAGTCGACGCCGTCGCCGGCCCGGCCGGCTCCCGCGTCACGGACCGACCCGCCACCGCCCGCCCGTCGTCCGGGCTCCCGGGGACGGCCGGACGGGCCCGCACGGCTCAGACCGGCCAGCGCTCGCCGCGCCAGGCGGCGTCCCAGAACATCCACTCGTAGCGCGAGGTGGTCACGAAGTGTTCGACCACCTTGCGGCGTTCGGCCGCGGACAGCTCCCCGCCCAGCCGGTCGGTGAGCGCCAGCACCCGGCGGACCACCGACTGGAAGGCCTCGTCGCCGTAGGTGGCGATCCACTTGGCGTACAGCGGGTCGGGCGAGCCCTGGGCGAGCAGCGCCTCGCCGACCCGGGCGTAGATCCAGTAGCAGGGCAGCACCGCGCCGACCGCCTCGGCGAAGGATCCGCCGTAGACGGTGGCCAGCAGGTAGCTGGTGTAGGCCCGGGTGGTGGGCAGCACCGGCTCGGCGGCGGCCTCCTCGGCGCTGCCGCCGAAGGCGGTCAGGAACTCGGCGTGCATGCCCTGCTCGGCGGCCAGCGCGCCGACCGCGTCGTCGGCGAAGGCCCGGACGTCCTCCTCGCCGGGCGCCTTGGCCGCGCAGACGGCGAGCGCGCGGGCGTAGTCGCGCAGGTAGTGCGAGTCCTGGACGACGAAGTGGCGGAAGGCCCCGCGCGGCAGGGTGCCGTCGGTGAGCCCGGCCAGGAAGGGGTGGGCGAGGATCTCGGCGTACACCGGCTCGATGGCCGCCCAGAGTTCTTCGGTCAGCGTCTTGGTGCTCATGACGCCGACCCTATGACGCCGACCCCGACCACCGGGGGGCTCAGTCCTCCGGAGGGGAGAACACCACCAGCACCCGCAGCTCCTCGGTGACGTGGTGGAACCGGTGCGGGGTGCCGGCCGGCACGTACACCACGGTGCCCCGCGCGACCGTCGCGGTCTCGGCGCCGACGGTCAGCTCGGCCCGGCCGCTGATCACCTGGTAGATCTCGTCCTGGTCGTGCGCGGTCTGGGTGTCGGTGTCACCGGGGGCGAGCGCGTACAGCCCGGCGGACATCCGCGGCTCGCGCAGGAACCGCAGGTACGCACCGTCGTTGGCCGCCCGTTCGGCGTCCAGTTCGTCCAGCCGGAAGAGCTTCACCGTGCCGTCCTCCCTCGTCCTCGGGCCCGTCCGTCCACCTCCGCGCCCCGGCGCATTCAACACCACCCCGCCGCATGGTGGTTCCGCCGGGACCGGGGTTGCTGTCAGGCTTGGGCGGCATGAAGGGTTTCGTCATCAAGACACTGATCAACGCGGCGGCCATCTGGGTCGCCGCCTGGATAGTCAGCGGCATCCGGCTGGCCCAGGGCACGGCGGACTGGCAGCACAAGGCGCTGACGGTGCTCGGCGTCGCCGTCGTCTTCGGCGTGGTGAACTGGCTGATCAAGCCGGTGGTCAAGCTGTTCTCGTTCCCGCTGTTCATCCTCACGCTGGGCCTGATCACCTTCGTGATCAACGCCCTGATGCTCATGCTCACCTCCTGGGCCTCCGGGAAAATGAACCTGGACTTCCATGTGGTCAACTTCGGTGCCGCACTGGTCGGTTCGCTGATCATCAGCCTGGTCTCGTGGGGCCTGCACCTGGCCCTGGACGACGACTGACCGGTGTCGCGAGGACAGCCGAAAGGGGCCCGCACCCGGGTGTTCCACCGGGTACGGGCCCCTTCGCCGTGCCTTGTGCGGGCTGCCGCCGCCGGAGTGCTCACCCCGCGTTCTCACGCCCCTTGAGCAGGTCCGCGAGCTGGGCGTCGACGTCCCGCCCGGTGAACTCCTGCCCCATCGGCACCAGCCGGTCGGTCCGCACCAGGAACGCGATCAGCGGCGCGGACGAGGCGCGCAGCAGGGCGTCGCCGTCGGGGGAGCGCAGCACGATGCAGACCTCCGAGGGCTCCTCGCCGACCGGGCGGATGTGCACGTCGCCCTCGCCCGCCGGTCCGCCGATCCCGTCGAGCAGCAGCTCCCGCGCGAAGTACCAGGTGACCGGGGCGTCGCCGGGCAGGTGGAAGGTGAGCCGGACGGCGTACGGGTCGTCGGCCTCGTACACCAGGTCCACCAGGAGGCGGAAGGAGAGCTCGTGCGAGACCACGAGGTTCATCACCAGGTGACCCTGGACTGTGCTGTGCTGCATGGCGCCAGTACCTCTCGTTCTGCCCGCGCCGTCGGTTCGCTTGGTCCGATGGCGGCCGGACATGTTTTCGATGGTTTTTGTGACGGTTTATGCAACCAATCCACGGCGGAGGCCAACCGGCCGGCCTGTTCGACCGGAAGCGACAGGGCCATGATGGCGACCACCGGGCCGTGGTGATCGGGACGGCCGCGCAGACCGTGCCGAGCACGTACGTGTTCTCCCGAACGGCCGTGCGCTCCGGTCCATGCCACCCAACCCCCAGCCCGAGTCCCTCGTACAGGTCCGTGCCCAGAACGGGCGTGCGGAGCGAAACCTCCGATTTGCCCAATAGCTGCTCATTGCAGCACAACGGGCCCCCGAACGGGTACATCCGACCGGATCGGCGTTTCGACCCGTTCCCGGTGCGTTTCGACCCGTTCCCCGGGTTTCGTCCCCTCCCCGGTGCGGGAGACTCCCGCACAACGCGCCAGTCCCGGAGGTGGCCATGGGCCCCGAGAACCGCATCCCGCCACCACGCCCGGTCGTGAAGCGCACCGCACGGGCGATCCTGCTGGACCTGGACCCGGACGATCCGTACGGCCCGGCCTCGATCGTGCTGATCCGGCGGGTCCGGCCGGGCTCGCCGCACCCGTACTGGATCACCCCCGGCGGCGGGGTCGAACGCGAGGACCGGACGGTGGTCGAGGCGCTGCACCGCGAGGTCGACGAGGAACTCGGCGGCAAGATCGTGGACGTGGTGCCCGCCTTCGTCGACACCATCAGCCACGCCCTCCCCCATCCTCCGGCCGGGGGAGCTCCCATCGACGGCGGCATTCCGCCGCACCCGCACGGGGTCAAGGTGCAGCACTTCTTCGTCTGCCGGCTCGCCTCGATGGACCTCAGCCGGCGGCACGGGCCCGAGGTGACCGACCCCAACGGCGAGTACGAGGTGGTCCGGCTTCCGTTCACCCGCGAGGGCGTCACCTCCGTCAACGTGGTCCCGCCCCGGCTGCGGGCGTACCTGGCGGCCAACATCGAGGGCATCCGCGCACTCCTCGCTCCCGACCTCGGGTGATCACCCGGCGGCCAGGTCGCCGACCGGGTCGTGCCGGATCCGCCCGGCCGGCACCCCGGTGCGCAGCAGCACCCCGACGCCCTGGCGCACCATCGCGGGCGGCCCGCTGAGCACCGCCTCGTGGCCGGTCCACGGGCCGAACCGGCCCACCACCTCGGGCAGTTCGCCGGTCAGCAGGCCGCCGGCCGAACCACCCCCGGGCAGCAGGCCGCCGGCCGGCCCGCCGCCGGACAGCACCGGCGTGACCGTCAGCCACGGGTGGCGCGCGGCCAGTTCGCGCAGCCCGTCCAGCTCGTACAGCTCCTCGGCCCGGCGGGCCCCGTAGAACACCTCGATGCGGCGGCCGGGCGCGCCGTGCTCGACGGCCTCCTCGACCAGGGCGCGGATCGGCGCGATGCCGGTGCCGCCGCCGAGGCAGAGCAGGTCCGGGCCGGCCGCGTGGTCGACGGTCATCGAGCCGGCCGCCGGACCGAGCCGCAGCACGTCCCCGGGCGCGGCGCGGTGGACCAGCGCGTTGCTCACCCAGCCGGCCTGGACGGCCTTGACATGGAAGGTCAGCAGCCCGTCCGGGCGGGGCGCGCCGGCGAAGGAGTAGTGCCGCCAGACCCGCGGCCACCACGGCGTCTCCAGAGCCGCGTACTGCCCGGCCCGGAACGGGTAGGCCTGGTCCGGCCGGACGGTGATCGCCGCGACGTCCCGGGTGCGGCGCTCGTGCCGGACGATCTCGCCCTGCCACCAGGGCGGCGAGGTGCGGGCGTCCTCCTCGGCGGCCTCGATCATGACCGAGGAGATCATCCGGTAGGCGCGGCGCCAGGCCTGCTCGGCCCCGGCGTCCCAGCCGCCGCCCGCGTACCGGGCCAGCGTCTGCACCAGGCACTCCTCCACCACGACGTAGTGGCCGGTCAGCGTGCCGTACCGGCGGTGGCTGCGGCCGAGCCCGGCCAGCGTGGTGCGCAGGGCCACCGGCTGGTCGATCTCGCGCACGACGGCCAGCAGGGTGCGGAACAGGCGGTCGCGGTGGACGTCCATGGCGGCGGGGAAGAACGAGCGGAGCTCGGGGTGGCGCAGGAAGAGCAGCGCGTAGAAGTGCGCGGTGGCCCGGTCGGCGACCGGCTCGACGGCGGCGAGGCCGGCCCGGACCAGCTCGACCTCCCGGGCGGTGAGCGGCGGGTCCCCGGAGGCCCGGTCGGGCCCGACGGCCGGCAGCGCGGCCACGGGGGGCGCGGCCGGAAGCCGTCCGGCGGGGGTCCGCACGCCCCAGGCCTCGCTCCACCGGTCGCCCGGGCCGGCCCAGTTGAAGCCGGGCGCGTCGACGAACAGCGGGCGGAACGCGGTGGCGGGGTCAAGCGCGGGCCCGGGCGCGGGGACGGCCGGCGGCTGCACCGGCCGGGCCGGGATCACCGGACGGACGGGCTCCAGCAGCGACACCGGCGGCAGCACCGCCGTCGGCGCGTCCGCCGGAGCCACCGACACCGGCGGCAGGTCCGCCGGGGCCGGGGGCATCGGCGGCAGGTCCGGCGGGCCCAGGGGCATCGGCGGCCGGACGGACAGCTCCCGCGACCGGCGTCCTCCGGGCGCGGCCGCCGGCAGGCCCGGGACGGAGGCGACCCCCGCCGAGCCGTGCCCGGTGCGGACCAGGACTGCTCCGCGGGACTTCACCGCTACGTTTCGAGTACCCAAGAGAATCGTTTCGCCTCCGGCCGCCCTGCGCCACCACCCGGCTTGTCCCTACTGGCGCCAAGGCAGCGTGGCACGCCCGAACCGCTCGTTCGACGAATCGCGCGAAGCCCGGACATCCGGGCCCGGAACGCGCTACTCTCCCCGGTCCGCGGTCGCCCTGGGTGCCTCTCCGCGCACCCAGGGCGATCGCGACCCCGCCCGACGGCCGGGCTCAGAGCTGCCGCAGCAGCATCCCCGGCTGCTCCACGCAGTCCGCGACGAACCGCAGGAAGCCGCCCGCCGTCCCGCCGTCGCAGACCCGGTGGTCGAAGGTGAGCGACAGCTGCGTCACCTCGCGCACCGCCAACTCCCCCTGGTGGACCCAGGGTTTGGCGACGATCCGGCCGACCCCGAGCATCGCCGCCTCCGGGTGGTTGAGGATCGGGGTGGAGCCGTCCACGCCGAACACCCCGTAGTTGTTCAACGTGAAGGTGCCACCGGTCAGTTCGGCCGGGGTGAGCGTGCCGCTGCGCGCCGCCTCGGTCAACCGGCCGAGCTCCTCGCCCAGTTGCCCGGTGCTGCGGTTCTGCGCGTCCCGCACCACCGGGACGACCAGCCCGCGCTCGCCCTGCGCGGCGAAGCCCAGGTGCACCGCCGAGTGCCGGATGATGCCCGAACCGTCCTCGGTCACCGAGGAGTTGAGCTCCGGGAAGCGCGCCAGCGCGACCGTGCAGATCCGCGCCAGCAGCGCCAGCACGCTCACCTTCGGCCCGGGCGTGGCGTTCAACTGCCGCCGCAATGCCATGAGTTCGGTGGCATCCGCGTCCACCCAGCAGGTCGCCGCCGGGATCTCCCGGTGACTGCGGCCGAGCTTCTCGGCCACGGCCTTGCGCAG
Source organism: Kitasatospora sp. NPDC093102 (assembly GCF_040683915.1). NCBI lineage: Bacteria > Bacillati > Actinomycetota > Actinomycetes > Kitasatosporales > Streptomycetaceae > Kitasatospora > Kitasatospora sp. NPDC093102. The sequence continues at coordinate 216,794 of NZ_JBFBFA010000010.1, forward strand.
CCCGCGCAACGGGACGACACCGTCCTGCGCGGCGGGCCCGGCGACCGCCGGAGCGGCCACCTTGGCCGCGACCGCCCGTTCGACGTCCGCACGCATGATCAGCCCGTCCGGCCCGCTCCCGGTGAGCGCGGCCAGGTCGACCCCCTGCTCCCGGGCCAGCCGCCGCACCAGCGGCGAGATCACCGGCACCACCGCCGGCCCGGCCGGCACAGCCGCAGCCGGAGCCACAGCCGGAGCCACTACGGCCGCGGCCGAGGCCGAAGCCCCGACCCGGCGCCGCCGCCCGCCCCGGCCCGGCTCGGCGACCCCGAACCCGACCAGCGGCCGCTCCACCTCGGCGGCGGCAACGGCAGGCTCGACCGGAGCCTCCGGGGTGCTCCCCTCCTCCGGCGCCACCGCGACCGTCACCAGCGGCGCGCCCACGGCGATCTCCTCGCCCACCTCGCCGTACCGCGCGGTGACCACCCCGCCGTACGGGCAGGGCACCTCCACCACGGCCTTGGCGGTCTCCACCTCCACCACCGGCTGGTCGACCACGATCACCTCGCCGACCTCGACCATCCAGCGGACCACTTCCGCCCCGGTGAGCCCCTCACCGAGGTCGGGCAGCCGGAACTCCCGCACGACGGGCATCATCCTCGGTCCTCCCACTGCAGCCGGGCGACCGCGTCCAGGATCCGGTCCACCCCGGGCAGGTGGTGGTGCTCCAGCATCGGCGGCGGGTACGGGACGTCGAAGCCGGTGACCCGCAGCACGGGCGCGGCCAGGTGGTGGAAGCAGCGCTCGGTCACCCGGGCGGCGATCTCCGCGCCGGTGCCGCCGAAGCCACTCGCCTCGTGCACCACCACGGCCCGGCCGAGCGAGCGCACCACCCGGCAGACCGTCTCGTCGTCGAACGGCACCAGGGTGCGCAGGTCCAGCACCGCGAGGTCCCAGCCCTCGGCCTGCGCCGCCCGCGCCGCCTCCAGGCAGACCGGCAGCGAGGGGCCGTAGGTGATCAGCACGGCGGAGGTGCCGGTGCGCCGCAGCACCGCCCGGCCGATCGGCTCGACCGGCACCGCCGGGTCGAAGTCGGCCTTGCCCCAGTAGAGCCGCTTGGGCTCCAGGAAGACCACCGGGTCGTCGGAGGCGATCGAGGCGCGCAGCAGCCCGTACGCGTCGGCCACCGTCCCCGGGGTGACCACGTGCAGGCCGGGGGTGCTGGTGTAGTACGCCTCGGAGGCGTCGCTGTGGTGCTCGACGCCGCCGATGCCGCCGCCGTACGGGATGCGGACGGTGATCGGCAGCGGGAGCCTGCCCGCCGTGCGGTTGCGCATCTTGGCGACGTGCGAGAACAGCTGCTCCAGCGCCGGGTAGGCGAAGGCGTCGAACTGCATCTCGACCACCGGGCGCAGCCCGTACATCGCCATGCCGATCGCGGTGCCGAGGATGCCGGCCTCGGCCAGCGGGGTGTCCAGGCAGCGTTCCGGGCCGAACTCGGCGGTGAGTCCGTCGGTGATCCGGAAGACGCCGCCGAGCGCGCCGACGTCCTCGCCGAGCACGTGCACCGCCGGGTCCTCGCGCATGGCGTCCCGCAGCGCGGAGTTGAGCGCCTGCGCCATGCTGGCGGTACGGGCACCGGAGGTGTTCCGTACCGCCGCTGCGCCGAGGGTGGGGGCGGGCGACGGGTGGGAAGCCGTGCTCATCGCTCGGCCACCTCCGCCTCCGCGGCCAGCTCGGCGGCCAACTGCTCTGCCTGCTCCCGTAGTTGAGGTGTCGGTTCGGCGAAGACGTGGGCGAACAGCGACATCGGGTCCAGGGCCGGGTCGGCGTGGAACTCGGCCCGCATCCGGGCCGCCAGTGCCTCCGCCTCGTCCGCCGCCTCCCGCACCAGCCGGTCGTCCAGCAGGCCCAGCCCGCGCAGCGCGCGCTCCATCAGCAGGATCGGGTCGTGCTCGCGCCAGGCGGCCACCTCGGGTTCGGTGCGGTAGCGGGTGGCGTCGTCGGCGTTGGTGTGGGCGTCGATCCGGTAGGTCAGCGCCTCGACCAGGGTCGGGCCCCCGCCGGCCCGGGCCCGCTCGACCGCCTCGGTCAGCACCGAGTGCACGGCGGGCGCGTCGTTGCCGTCCACCAGCCGGCCCGGCATGCCGTAGCCGACGGCCTTGTGGGCCAGGCTCGGCGCGGCGGACTGCGCGCTGAGCGGGACGGAGATCGCGTAGCCGTTGTTCTGCACCAGGAAGACCACCGGGGCGCCCAGCACGGCCGCGAAGTTCAGCGCCTCGTGGAAGTCGCCCTCGCTGGTGCCGCCGTCGCCGAGCATCGCCAGCGCGACCACCGGCTCGTCGCGCAGCCGGGCGGCGTGCGCCAGCCCGACGGCGTGCGGGGCCTGGGTGGCGAGCGGGGTGCAGAGCGGGGCGGTGCGGCTGGCCCGCGGGTCGTAGCCGGTGTGGGCGCTGCCACGCAGCAGGGTCAGCGCCTCCAGCGGGTCGACGCCCCGGGAGACCACCGCGAGGGTGTCGCGGTAGCTGGGGAAGAGCCAGTCGCGCTCGCCGAGCACCAGCGCGGCGGCGACCTGGCAGGCCTCCTGGCCGGTGGACGCCGGGTAGACGGCGAGCCTGCCCTGCTTGGTCAGGGTGGTGGCCTGCTGGTTGTACCGGCGGCCGACGACCAGCCGGCGGTAGAGCTCGCGCAGCAGGGCCGGGTCGTACTTCTCCAGCGCGGGGGTGCCGATCGCCCGGACGGGGGAGAGGTCCGGGAGGAGGGGTGCCGGGTCGGCGCGCGGGGCGGTGGCCCCGGGCAGCCAGCCGGGCACAGGCGTGTGGTGTCTGTGGTCGAGAACGGTCATCTCGGGGCACCTCCAGGGGTGGCGGGGGCTCCCTACCGATTGTTCGGTCGTCTGTTCATCTTGACCAGAAGCGTGACAAGGTGGTGGACATTCGGCCCGTTCGGCGGTCGACTGGTGGCAGTACGTCCAATCGGGGAGGGTGGGGGGTCATGTCGGCTGAACAGATGTCCAGACTCGACCGGGTCGACCGGTCGATCCTGCGGCTGCTGCAGCAGGACGGTCGCGCCTCCATCCGCTCGGTGGCCGAGCGGGTGCACGTGTCCCGGGCCAACGCGTACGCCCGGATCTCCAGAATGGTCGAGGACGGCGTCATCCGCGGCTTCACTGCCAGGGTGGACCACGAACGGGCGGGTCAGGCCGCGTCCGCGTACATCACCCTGAAAATCGTCCAGAACTCCTGGCGGACGGTGCGCGAGCAGCTGCTGGAGCTGCCCGGGGTGGCGCACATCGCGCTGGTCGGCGGGGACTTCGACGTCCTGCTGCTGGTGCACACCGCCGACAACAAGACCCTGCGGGAGCTGGTGCTGGGCAGCATCCAGTCCATCCCCCAGGTGCTCGGCACCCGCACCATGCTGGTCTTCGAGGAGACCGACCAGGTGCCGCCCCTCTCGTGAGGGGACGGGTCAGCGCGCCCGCAGCCCGTCGAAGGCCAGGTGGACCACCGCGTCCGCGACCCCGTCGGCGGCCTTGAGCCCCGGCCGGTACCACTCCACGATCGAGTTGATCATCCCGAACAGCAGCCGGGTGGCCAGCCGCGGCTCCACGTCCGCGCGCAGCGCGCCGTCCGCGACCGCCGCCCGCAGCAACTCGGCGACCTGGTGGTCGAAGTCCCGCCGGCGCTCCAGCGCCCACTGCTCGGTGGCCGTGTTGCCGCGCACCCGCAGCAGCAGCGTCACGTACGGCAGCTCCTCCAGCAGCACCTCGGTGGTGCGCCGCACCACGTGCTCCAGCCGCTCCACCGCCGGGCCCTCGACCGCGGCCGGCTCGGCCAGGATCGCGAACAGCCCGTCCAGCGCCCGCCCGACCGCCAGACGCAGCAGCTCCTCCTTGCCGCGCACGTGGTGGTAGATGGAGGACTTGGAGATCCCGGCCGCCCGGGACAGGTCCTCCATGGAGGTGCCGTCGTAGCCGCGCTCGTTGAAGACGTCGACGGTCACCGCGAGCAGTGACTCCACGGTGTAGGCGGTGCGCGTGGTGTGATCGGCCATCCTCCGAGTATCCCCGGCCGCCCCTGGTGGTACGCGATCGGGTCCTGCTGGTCCACACCGGCCGAAGGCGGCAGGCCCTAGACTCTCCGGACGATCCGTCCACGTCCAGAGCACTGGGGTCCACGGCCGATGAACGCAATACGGGCAGTCGCCTCCGACGTGCCGGAGCAGCGCAGCGGGGATCCGGACGACGCCGCGCGCACCTGGCAGGAGCGCGCCCGCGCCCTGGTGGTCCGCTTCGGACCGGCCGTGTGGTGCTACACGGTGCTGAAGCTGATCGGCTTCACCGTCTTCATGAAGCTGCTCTCCTTCTCCGGCGAGTACGCCACGAAGCCGGCCCGGTTCGGCGGCGGCGCCAATCCCTGGGACGTGGTGGCCAGCTGGGACGGCTGGTGGTACCAGCAGGTGGCCCGGTTCGGCTACCACCCGGCGCTCGTCCCGATACCGAACGGACCGGCCGGCTTCAACGTCGAGCAGAACTCGGCCGCGTTCTTCCCGCTCTACCCGGGCCTGATGCGGCTGACCTCGGACGCCACCGGCCTCGGCCTGTACGGCGCCGGGATGCTGGTCTCGGTGGTGGCCTCGCTGTTCGCCGCGGCCGGCATCTACGCCGTGGTGGAGAAGCTGACCGGCGACGCCCGCTCGGGCGTGATCGCGGCCGGGATCTGGGCGATCGCCCCGGGCTCGGGCGCCGAGTGGGCGGTCTACTCGGACTCCCTCTTCGTCGCGCTGGCCACCTGGGCCTGCTACTGCGTGATGACCAAGCAGTGGGTCGCGGCCGGGGTGATCACCCTGGCCGCCGGGCTCAACCGGCCGACCTCGGCGGCACTGATCGGCGCCGTGGGCCTGGCCGCGCTGGTCGAGCTGTACCGCCGGGAGAGCGGCGTCCTGCGCCCGCTGGCCGCGATGCTGCTGGCCCCGGTCGGCCTGCTCGGCTACGTCGGCTGGGTGGGCTGGCGGACGGGCGAGTGGGGCGGCTACTTCCGGCTCCAGCACGACGCCTGGCTGCACTACTTCGACTGGGGCCAGGGCACCTGGCACGCGATCCGCGGGGTGCTGCTGGGCCGCAGTGACTACCCCTTCGCCTTCCCGCTGCCGGACCTGTTCGCCACCCTGATCGTGCTCAGCCTGCCGATGCTGATCGTGCTGCTGGTCCGGCTGCGCCCGCCGCTGGTGCTGACCGCCTACACGCTCGCCACGATCGTCTCGGTGCTCGGCAGCCTGGGCATCTTCGGCAACGTCTCGCGCTACCTGCTGCCCGCGTTCCCGCTGTTCATCGCGCTGGCGGTGGGGATGCGCAAGCTGAGCTGGCCGGTGCTGGCCACCGTGCTGGGCACCGGTGCGGTCGCCTCCGGCTGGTACGCCGGGTACGTGATATTCGAGCTCGGCGTGCCGTAGACGCCGATCATCCGAGCCCAAGGGGGCGCGTCCGCCACGGACGCGCCCCCTTTCGTTCCGGTGGATTCCCCGCCATGGCACCCTCTTGAGCCGACCGATCGTTCGGTTACCCTGTGACGTGTCCCGTCCTGCTTTTCGAGGCCCTCCGAGGAGCGCACAAGATGTCCGCAGCGGTCACCCACCCCCTCGTCAGCGAGCTGGTCGAGCGCCACCAGGCCACCCTGGACGCCGCGCTCGCCGCCGCCGCCAAGCGCGACTACTGGTCGCCCTACCCCGAGTTCCCGAAGGCCTACGGCGAGAGCGGCCCGGCGGACGGCAAGGCCGCCTTCGACGCCCTGCTCGGCAAGCCCTTCACCCTCGACGGCCACCCCACCGACGGCGACCAGGTCGGCGGCGAGGCCTCCCCGTACGGCGTCGAGCTGGGCATCACCTACCCGCACGCCGACCCGGACGCGCTGATCGCCGCGCTCACCGCCGCCCGCCCCGGCTGGGCCGCCGTGACCCCGCTGGAGCGCGCCGCCGTCTGCCTGGAGATCCTGCACCGGATCAACGCCCGATCCCACGAGTTCGCCCAGGCCGTCATGCACACCACCGGCCAGGCCTACGGCATGGCCTTCCAGGCCGGCGGCCCGCACGCCCAGGACCGCGGCCTGGAGGCGGTCGCCTACGCCTACGCCGAGCAGACCCGGCTGCCGCAGCGGGCCGGCTGGACCAAGCCGCAGGGCAAGCGCGACCCGCTGGTGATGACCAAGGAGTTCACCGTCGTCCCGCGCGGCCTCGCGCTGCTGATCGGCTGCAACACCTTCCCCACCTGGAACGGCTACCCCGGGCTGTTCGCCTCGCTGGCCACCGGCAACCCGGTGCTGGTCAAGCCGCACCCGCGGGCCGTGCTGCCGCTCGCGCTGACCGTGCGGATCGCCCGCGAGGTGCTCGCCGACGCCGGCTTCGACCCCAACCTGGTCTGCCTGGCCGCCGAGCACGAGGGCGGCACCGTCGCCCAGGTGCTCGCCGTCCGCCCGGAGATCAAGCTGATCGACTACACCGGCTCCACCGCCTTCGGCGACTGGCTGGAGGAGCACGCCAAGCAGGCGCAGGTGTACACCGAGAAGGCCGGCGTCAACGCGGTGGTCATCGACTCCACCGACGACTACAAGGGCATGCTGGGCAACCTGGCCTTCGCGCTCTCGCTCTACAGCGGCCAGATGTGCACCACCCCGCAGAACGTGCTGATCCCGCGCGGCGGCATCGCCACCGACCAGGGCGACAAGTCCTACGACCAGGTGGTCACCGACCTGGCCGGCGCCATCGAGGGCCTGCTCTCCGACGACGCCCGCGCCGCGGCGATCCTCGGTGCCGTGGTCAACCCCGGGGTGCTCCAGCGCTCGGCCGCCGCGGCCGGCGGCGAGTACGGCGAACTCGCCCTCGCCCCGCGCCCGGTGACCTCGCCGGACTTCCCCGGCGCGACCGTCCGCACCCCCGCGCTGGTCAGGCTGGACGCCGACAAGCCGGACGACCGCGCGGTCTTCCGCAGCGAGTGCTTCGGCCCGGTCTCCTTCGTCGTCGCCGTCGAATCCACCGCCGCCGCCGTCGAGTTGCTGCGCACCACGGTCCGCGAGAAGGGCGCCATGACCGCCTCCGGCTACACCACCTCGCCCGAGGTGGAGGCGCTGCTGGTCGAGGCCGCGCTGGACTCCGGCGTCTCGCTCTCGCTCAACCTGACCGGCGGGGTCTACCCCAACCAGACCGCCGCCTTCTCGGACCTGCACGGCACCGGCGCCAACCCGGCCGCCAACTCGGCCTACTGCGACGGCGCGTTCGTCGCCAACCGGTTCCGCACGGTGGAGATCCGCCGGCACTCCTGAGCCCCGTACCGGTGGATCCGGGCCCCGGCGGTCACCCACCGCCGGGGCCCGGCGGTTCACGGCTCCGACCGCACCCGCGATGATGGAGGCTGGGAGAACGCCGGGAACGGCGTCCGACCGCCCTCCGAACAACGGGAGCTGACACATGGCCGTGAAGCCGACGACCGAAACCGACGTCCTGATCGTCGGCGCCGGACCGACCGGACTGCTGCTGGCCGGCGATCTCGCCGCCGCCGGAGTCGGCGTCACCGTGCTGGAGAAGCGGTCCGCCGAGTCCAACCTCACCCGGGCCTTCGGCGTGCACGCGCGCACCCTGGAGCTGCTGGACGCCCGGGGCCTGGCCGAGGAGCTGATCGCCACCGGCCGTCCGCTCACCGAACTGAGGATGTTCGACCGCTTCGGCGTCGACCTGGGTTCGCTGCCCACCCGCTTCCCGTTCGTCCTGATCACCCCGCAGTACAACGTCGAACGGCTGCTGCTGGAGCGCGCGGAAGAGGCCGGCGCCACCGTGCTGCGCGGCGCCGAGGTCACCGGGCTGCGCCAGGACGCCGAGGGCGTGACCCTGGAGACCCGGGACGGGCACAGCCACCGCGCCGCGTACGCGGTCGCCGCCGACGGCGTCCACTCCACCGTCCGCGACCTGCTGGGCATCCCGTTCCCCGGGGAGTCGGTGGTCGACTCGGTGGTGCTGGCCGACGTCCGGCTGGAGCACGAGCCCGCCCAGGCGGTCACCGTCGGCGCCAACCGGGCCGGCTTCGCCTTCGTCGTCCCGTTCGGCGACGGCTGGTTCCGGATCATCGCCTGGGACCGCGAGGAGCGGTACCCGGACGGCACCACCCCTTCGGCCGAGCAGCTCACCACCCTCTGCCGGGCCGTCCTCGGCGAGGACTACGGCCTGCGCGAGGTGCGCTGGAGCTCCACCTTCCACAGCGACGAGCGGCAGGCCCCCAACTACCGCTCCGGCCGGGTCTTCCTGGCCGGCGACGCCGCGCACTGCCACTCCCCGGCCGGCGGCCAGGGCATGAACACCGGCATCCAGGACGCCGCCAACCTGTCCTGGAAGCTCGCCGCCGCGCTCCGGGGCCGGGCCACCGACGCCCTGCTGGACACCTACCAGACCGAGCGGCACCCGGTCGGCAGGACGGTCCTGCGCAGCTCCGGCGCGCTGATCCGGCTGGCACTCGCCGAGTCCGCCCCCACCCGCGCCCTGCGCGGGGCGCTCACCGCGCTGGGCAGCCACCTCGACCCGGTCACCGAGCGCGGCGCCAGGCTGATCTCCGGCATCGGCATCTCCTACCCCGCCCCCAAGGACGCCCACCCGCAGGTCGGCAAGCGCGTCCCGGACCTTCGGCTGACCGCCCTGAGCAAGCCCGCCGAGGGCGCCCCGGCCGCTCCCGAGCGGCTCTACGAGGCGCTGCGCGCCGGGAAGTTCGTCCTGGTCAGCAATGACGAGCTGGCCGCCGCCGAGCCCTGGGCCGACCGCATGGTCTCCGCCGCCCCCGCCGATCCGCACGGCAAGCTGCGCGACACCGTCCTGCTGATCCGCCCGGACGGCTACGTCGCCTGGGCCGCCGTCGATCCCGGCCAGGGCGAGCTCCGCACCGCCCTCACCGACTGGCTCGGCGCCCCGGCCTGACCGTCCTTCGGGCGGGTGCGCGACCCACCGCGCGCCCGCCCGTCCACCCGGCCCGGCGTCCGGCCGCCGGTCAGCTCCGCGCCTTCACGTAGTGCCGCGCCGCCTTCGCCCGGTTCCCGCACACCGCCATCCGGCACCACCGCCGACGGCCGTTCTGCGAGGCGTCGAAGAAGTGCAGGATGCACGCCTCGTGCGCGCACTGCTTGACCCGCTGCGCCCCCTGACCGAGCAGCGCGAGGAAGCCGTCCACCGCCAGCCAGGGCGCCAGCCACTCCGGCCGGTCGACCTCGGTCCGGTCCTCGGCCCCGCCCGGTGCCGCCGCCCGCCGGATCCGTCCGTACGCCAGCACCACGTCCAGTCCGTCCCGCGCCGCGGCGCCCAACTCGCCCTGTTCGCGGGCGTCCTGGGCGGCGAGCAGGATGGCCTCACGGGCCTGCCGGATCGCCGCCAGGCCGGCCTCGTCGGCCGCGCAGCGCTCGCCCAGCCCGGCGGAGGAGAGCCAGATCGCGTACCCCTCGACGCCGGTGAGCAGGTCGTTGACGGGCGTTCCGGCCCAGCGCGTGTTGAGCAGGTCGAGCGCGAGCGGCTCCCCGGTCAGCGGTCGCAGGTCCCTCGGGTCCGGCTGCACGTCAGTCATCGCCCTCCTCGGCTCGGCCCGATTCTACGTCCGCCCCTCCCAGCCCTGACCGGCGTGGACCGGCCCCCGGATCCCGGTCATTCACTGTATGGAACCGCCGAGTTTCCGACCCTCCACAGTTGACTGTTTTTTAGCAACGAATTGCCCGGCCATGAGCCACTTCGCACACGGGTTCTGTCATGTTCTAGACAGCGTTCTCGACCTGAACGCCTGGCCCCTTGCCGGCCCCCCACAGCCGGCCGGAGGAGGATCCGTTGCGCCCCCGCTCCCTTGCCCTCGCCGCGGCGATAGCCGTGCTGCCGCTGACCGCCGTCTCGCTCGGTGTCTCCACCGCGCAGGCCGCCACGCCCAACGCCACCCCGCGCGTCGCCCTTCCGAACACCGTGAACCCCGCGGTGGCCCACTCGGAGAAGAAGGGTGACGTCCCGGCCGCGCAGCAGATCGCGGTGTCCGTCAGCCTGAAGCTGCGCAACACCGACGCCCTGGACCGCTTCCTCACCGCGGTCGCCACCCCGGGCACCCCGGAGTACGGCCACTACCTGACGCCGGAGCAGTTCACCGCGCAGTTCGGCCCGACCCAGTCCGCCGTCGACCAGGTCAGGACCTACCTGGCCCAGCAGGGCCTGACCGTCACCGACGTGAGCGCCAACCGCCAGGTGGTCAACGCCCACGGCACCGCCGCCCAGGTCTCCCAGGCCTTCGGCACGCACGAGAGCTCGTACCTCGACCCGCAGCTCCAGCGCGCCTTCTTCGCCAACGACGCCGCCGCCTCGATCCCGTCCGACCTGGCCGCCGTGGTCCAGGGCGTCAGCGGCCTGGACAACCACGCGGTGCGCAAGAACCGCCTGGCCACGCCGAACGCGGTCACCCCGAGCACCGCGAGCTCCACCCCGAGCGGCATGGCCCCGGCCCAGTACACCGGCGCCTACAACCTCAACAAGACCGGCGCGGACGGCACCGGCACCACGGTCGCGCTGTGGGAGTTCGACGGCTACAAGTCCTCGAACCTGACCACCTACGACGCCCAGTACGGCCTGTCCGGCCCGGCCGTCTCCACCGTCTCGGTGGACGGCGCGAGCTACGACTCCGCCCCCGGTCAGGGCCAGGGCGAGGTCGAGCTGGACAGCGAGATCGTCCGCGGCGCGGCGCCCAAGGCCACCCAGCTGGTCTACGAGGCGCCCAACAGCGACCAGGGCGAGATCGACATGGCCAACAAGATCGTGACCGACAACCGGGTCTCGGTGGTCTCGATCTCCTGGGGCTCCTGCGAGCCGGACACCACCGCCTCCTCGATGACCGCGGTCGACAACGCCTTCAAGCAGGCCGCCGCCCAGGGCATCTCGATCTTCTCCGCCTCCGGCGACGACGGCTCCCGCGACTGCACCCGCTCCACCAGCGGCTCGACCGTCAAGGCGGTCGACTTCCCGGCCTCCAGCCCGCACCAGACCGGCGTCGGCGGCACCAACCTCAAGGTCTCCAGCAGCAACACCTACTCCTCGGAGAGCGCCTGGAGCACCGCCGGCGGCGGCGTCTCCACCGTGTTCGCCAAGCCGAGCTGGCAGACCGGCACCGGCGTCAGCGGCACCATGCGCACCGTCCCGGACGTCTCCTCCAACGCCGACCCGGCCAGCGGCTTCGCCATCTACACCGCAGGCGCCTGGCAGGTCTACGGCGGCACCAGCGCGGCCGCGCCGCTCTGGTCCGGCTACGCGGCCCAGTTCAACCAGAAGGCCAAGGCCGCCGGCCAGCCGGTCCTCGGCGAGGCGAGCCCGCGGCTGTACTCGGTGGCGAACAGCAGCAGCTACGGCAGCACCTTCCACGACGTGACCACCGGCGCCAACCAGGACTTCTCCGCCAAGGCCGGCTACGACCAGGTCACCGGCTGGGGCTCCCCGGTCGCCGACGCGCTGACCACCGCCCTGCTCGGCGGCAGCACCACCCCGCCGTCCGGCGGCTGCACCGCCGCCCAGCTGATCGGCAACGGCGGCTTCGAGAGCGGCACCGCCTCCCCCTGGACCGCCTCCAGCGGCGTGATCGACAACAGCGCCTCCCAGCCGGCCCACTCGGGCAGCTGGAAGGCCTGGATGGACGGCTACGGCTCGGCCCACACCGACACCATGTCGCAGACCGTCTCGATCCCGGCCGGCTGCGCCTCCGCCAAGCTGACCTTCTGGCTGCACATCGACACCGCGGAGACCGGCTCCACCGCGTACGACAAGCTGACCGTCCAGGCCAACAACACCACGCTGGCGACCTACTCCAACGCGGACGCGGCCGCCGGCTACGTCCAGCGCACCCTGGACCTGACCTCCTTCGCCGGCCAGACCGTGACCGTCACGTTCACCGGCACCGAGGACTCGTCGCTGCAGACCAGCTTCGTGATCGACGACGTCGCGCTGAACGTCAACTGATCACCGGCCGGTAGCACCACCGAACCCCCGCCGGGGCGGAGCCGTCAGGGCCCGCCCCGGCGGTGTCGTGTCCGTCCCCAACGGGCCGGGCGGTTCGCCGGCCCGGGAGGGCCCGTGTCCACGGCTTGTGTTTCCGGGCTGTTTCAAGATCGCTAACCCTTCGGTCCACCTGCCGTGACCACTGTCATACGCACGACTGATGACGTAGCCTCTCGACCGTGCATAGGGTTCCCCAAAGCTCGGTGAAGCCGCTGGCGGCGCGCCCCGGCGCCGACCCGGTCCCGCCGAACTCACCTGGTGGGGAGGTTCACCGCATGGCCGCACAGCAACCTCAGGACGCCGCGCGACTGCGGCTGGTCGGGTCGCACACGGAGCGCCCCGGCCCGTCCGGACCGGCTCCCGCCACCGCCCCCGCACCGCCTCCCGGCCGGCTCGCCCCGGTCGGCGGCTTCGCGGACACCCTGCACCTGGCCATCGAGGCCAGCGGCCTCAGCCTGGACCGCATCCGCGCCGCCCTGGCCGGTCGCGGCGTCAGGGTCAGCGTCACGACCCTCAGTTACTGGCGACGCGGCCGCAGCCAGCCCGAGCGGGCCAGCTCGCTGCGCGCCGTCCACCTGCTGGAGGAGCTGCTCGGCCTGCCGCACAGCGCACTCTCCTCGCTGCTCGGCCCGCCGCGCCCGCGCGGCCGCTGGGCCGCCGCGGCCAACACCTGCCACCTCGGGCTGGAGGACGTCTGGCCGGGCGAGCAGGAGATCGCCAACATCTTCGCCGAGCTGAACGCCCCGCCGGCCGGCGAGCTGGAGCGCCTGAGCATCCACGACTCCTACTACGTGGACGCCGAGCGGCGCGGCAACCTGCTGCGGATGCGCCAGGTGGTGCGCGCCACGGTCGGCGGCGTCGGCCGCTGCCTGGTGGTGCACATGGCCGACGAGGAGGCGGCCGGCTGCCCGGAGATCACCTCGGTGCGGCACGGCCGGCTGGGCCGGGTGCGCCGCCGCCCGGAGGCCGGGCTGATCGTCGCCGAGCTGATGCTGGACCGCCCGCTGGGCCTCGGCGACAGCACGGTCTTCGAGTACGAGGTGGAGATCCCGCCCGGCGGCCCGACCATGGAGTACAGCCGCCGCTTCGCCACCCCGGTGCGCGAGTACGTGCTCCAGGTGCACTTCGACCCGGCGGCCGTCCCGGCGCACTGCGAGCGCTACGACCGGGAGCCGGGCGCCGACGTCGACCACCGCCGCGAACAGCTGTGGATCGGCGCCTCGGCGAGCGCCCACGTCCTGGCCCCGGACCAGCAGCCGGGCCACATCGGCATCCGCTGGGAGTGGGCGTAGCCCTTCCCCTCCTCCCCCTGCTCCCCCTCCTCCAGCCCCGCCGGACCTGACAGCGGGGCTTTCGCATGCCCGCACGAAAAACCTAACCGCCTCACTGCCGCGAACTGGTTGACGGTGCATCACCTAACTTCTAATCTCATGAATACCGGTTAGGCAGTGGCCTCACCGGACACCGAAGCCTCCGGGAGCAACCAGGCATGTCCACCACCACCCAGCTCCGCACCCTGCAGACCGGCCACGTGGGTCTGAACGTCACCGATCTGGCCCGCTCCATCGACTTCTACCGCGCCGTCTTCGGCCTCCGGGTCACCGCCGAGGGCACCGACCCCGAGCGCCGCTACGCCCTGCTCGGCCGCGACGGCCGCCTGGTGGTGACGCTCTGGCAGCAGAGCACGGGCAGCTTCGCCACCGCCGACCCCGGCCTGCACCACCTCTCCTTCGAGGTCGAAAGCCTCGACGAGGTCCGTGCCACCGAACGGCTGCTGCGCGAGCTGGGCGCCGGGTTCGCCTACGACGGCGTCGTCCCGCACGGCGAGGGCTCGGCCTCCGGCGGCATCTTCTTCACCGACCCGGACGGCATCCGGCTGGAGGTCTACACCCGCACCGGGGTCGACGAGACCGAGGCCGTCACCCCCGACACCGACGCCCCGACCTGCGGCTTCTTCTAGGAACCGGACCCCGGGGAGCCAGCCGTGACCACCACCGGAACGCCGTACCACCCCGGCGAGCGGGCCGCCCAGGCCCGGGCCGGCCGAACCGAGCGGGCCGACCACGCCGGCCGGTCGATCCGCCGCACCGTCCCGGCGGTCGCCGCCCGCTTCCTGGCCGAGCGCCGGATGCTGGTCGTCGGCGCCGCCGACCGGGACGGCCGGGTCTGGGCCACCCAGCTGGCCGGCCCGGCCGGCTTCCTCTCGGCCCCGGACGAACGCACCATGGCCGTCGCCGCCCTCCCGGCCGCGGCCGACCCGCTGGCCGGGGCGCTGCACCGCCCCGCCCGGGTCGGCACCATCGCGCTGGACCCGGCCGGCCGGCGCCGGATGCGGCTCAACGGCCGCTCCGTTCCGGACGGCCAGGGCGGGCTGCTGGTGCACGCCGACGAGGTGGTCGCCAACTGCCCGAAGTACATCCAGCGCCGCACCCCGACGGACCGTCCGGTCGCCGGCCCGCCCAGGACGGTCGCCACCGGACCGGTGCTGACCACCGCACAACTCCTGGCGGTGGCCACCGCGGACACCTTCTTCATCGCCAGCACCGGCCCGGGCGGCAGCGTGGACGCCTCCCACCGCGGCGGCTTCCCCGGCTTCCTGGAGCCGGTGGCACCGGACCGGCTGCGCTGGCCCGAGTACCCGGGCAACAGCATGTTCCTGACGCTCGGAAACCTCGAGCTGGACCCGCGGGCCGGCCTGCTGCTGCCCGACTGGGAGACCGGCGGGTCGCTGCTGGTCACCGGCGAGGCCCGCACCGACTGGTCCGAGGAGGCCCGGCAGGGCGTCCCGGGCGCCGAGCGGATCGTCGAACTGACCGTCACCGGCGTGGTCGAGCTGGCCGACGCCACCCCGCTGGCCTGGACCGACCCCGAGTACTCGCCCGCCATCCCCCGCTGACCACGCCTCAGCCCTGCCGGCCGCTCCCCCCGACCCGCGCCAGGCTCGGGAGCCGAACGGGTATCACCCGTTCGGCCTAATCCACCATGACGCACCCCGCCTGTTTTAGGACTTTGGTCCCGATAACACGCGGAATGGCCCCGGGAAGGCCACTCCTGTCCCGCCGTCAGGCGGCGACCAGGAAAGACCGCAGGAAAGAGGCGGAGCATGACCCTTACCGATCCCCTGTCCCCACTCATGGAGTTCGACGAGGTCGAACCGACGGAGGACTGCATATGCGGGGGCTGCAACGCCCGCCGACGCGCACGGCTGCACGCCGCTCCGGTCCACGAGGGCGGCCACGCCGCCGCCCGCAGCATCCGCCGCCGGGCGGCCGTGCTGATGGCCGCCGTGGGCACCGCGATAGGCGGCGGGACGGCCGCCGCCGGCTCCGCCGCCGCGGCCCCCGCTCCCACTCCGGGCGGCAACAGCGCCGCCCGGTCGCAGACCCCCCAGGGCGAGGTCAGCGGCCTCCACGGCCAGGCCCCGGGCGCCCGCGCCTTCGCAGCCCCCCGCGCCACCGCCGCGCCGGTCACCCGGGCACAGATCATCCAGCGCGCCCAGAGCTGGGTCGACCAGGGTGTGCCGTACAGCATGAGCCGCTACTGGTCGGACGGCTACCGCCAGGACTGCTCCGGCTTCGTCTCGATGGCCTGGGGCCTGGGCAGCAGCCAGACCACCTGGACGCTGCCCGGCTTCGCCGAGCGGATCGGCAAGAACGACCTCCAGCCCGGCGACGTGCTGATCTACAACAACCCGGCCGACCCGCAGGCCGGCTCGCACGTGACGATCTTCGGCGGCTGGACCGACTCCTCACGCACCCAGTACGTCGCCTACGAGCAGACCGGCCCCGCCACCAAGAAGCGCTCCACCCCGTACGCGTACTGGAACAACTCCGGCTCCTACGTCCCGTACCGCTACACCGGCCTGTCCGCCGGCGGCAACGGCGGCGGCACCTCCTCGACCGCCTTCCCCGGCGCCGACAGGTTCGGCCCCGGCGCCGACAACGCGTACGTCACCGAGCTCGGCCGGATGCTGGTGCAGCGCGGCGGTGCCGCGTTCTACTCCTCGGGCCCCGGCCCGCGCTGGAGCGAGTCCGACCGCAAGGCCACCCAGGCCTTCCAGCTCGCCCAGGGCTGGCGCGGCAGCGAGGCCGACGGCATTCCCGGCAAGGACACCTGGGACCACCTGGTCAACGGCAAGGGCCGCAACATCGACGGCGGCACCCCGCTGCCGCCGCCCGCCACCGGGGGCTCCGCCTTCCCCGGTGCGCAGTACTTCGGCCCCGGCCAGAGCAACGACCACGTCCGGCAGCTCGGCGAGCAGCTGGTCCGCAAGGGCTTCGGCGCCTCGTACAGCGTCGGCCCCGGACCGCGCTGGACGGAGAGCGACCGCCGGGCCGTCCAGGCCTTCCAGCAGGCGCAGGGCTGGCGCGGCGGCGAGGCCGACGGCTACCCCGGCCCGGACACCTGGCGCCGGCTCTTCTCCTGACGCCCCTCCCGAGGCGCGGTGCCCACCCCGGGCACCGCGCCTCAGCGCTTCCCGGACATCCAGTGGAACAGACCCATCGCGACGCTGGTCGCCAGGTTGAAGCTGGACACCCCCGGCTGCATCGGCACTGCCACCAACTGGTCCGCGCGCGCCTTGAGTTCGGCCGAGACGCCGTGCCGCTCGGTGCCGAAGGCCAGCAGCGCGTCGTCCGGGAACGGCACATCCCGGATGTCCGCGCCCTCCGGATCCAGCACGTACAGCGGCCCGACGGGCAGTTGCTCCAGGGACAACCGCTCCACAGCAGTGGCGAAGTGCAGCCCCGCACTCCCCCGCAGCACGTTCGGGTGCCACGGGTCCAGGTCGCCGGTGGTCACCACCCCGGTGGCACCGAACCCGGCCGCCAGCCGGATCACCGCCCCGACGTTCCCCAGGTTGCGCGGATTCTCCAACAGCACCACCGGCGCCTTCCGCGGCCGACGGCCCAGCACCGCCCGGTTCGCCTCGGCACCGGGCCGCACAGCCAGCGCGGCCACCCCCGTCGGGTGCACTCGCGGCACGAGCCGCCGCAAGGCCGCCTCCGGCAGCTCCACCGCGAGCCCGTCCAGCGCCGGAACGACATCCCCCGCCAGCTCACCCGCCAACGCCAGCAACGCCTCCCGGTCGGCGGTCAGCACCTGCCGCACCTCACCCCCGAACCGCAGCGCGTGCTTCAGCGCGTGGAACCCGTCCAGCAGCACCGCTCCCGGCTCCCGCTCGGCCGCCCGCCACGCCCGCTCCAGCTCGTCCTCGTCCATGATGCTCACGCGCCCACCTTCGCTCCGCTCGTCGGTTGCTCCGCGGAATCCGCACCGCGCAATGGTTCGCTCTCCTCCCGGCCGCCGGGCCGGGACGGGTACCCCCATCGCTCGCTCACTCTGCCACCCGTCCCCAAACCGGCTCACCGGGACGTCCGGCCGCGGCGACCACCTCGTCGAAGCCGAGCGCCCGGCCCGGCGGGCCGTCCGGGGCGCAGCCGCCCGGCCTCCCGCGCAGCGCGCAGCAACCCCTCGACGGCCACCACGGTGCCCCGACGAACCGCCATCAGCTCGCCCCGCCCCCACCCTCCCGAAAGCCCCCCGTCACCGAGCTCCCCCGCAGAGCCCGCTCCAGATCCCGCAACGCCTGCCCCACCAACCGGGTCCCCGCCCGCACCACATCCCGCTGCACCCCCGCCGGCGCCGCCGCCAACTCCTCCTCCAACCGCGCCTGTGCCTCCCGCACCGCCCCGAACTCCACCGGCTGCCCGGTCAGCAGCGCCGCCGCCGCGAGCGCCGTCGCCAGCCGCAGCTCCTCCGCGTACTCCCCCGTCCCCGGCACGGGCTCCGCGTCCGCCGCCGGCAGATGGGCCTCCAGCAGCACGGCCGCCCGCCCGAGGGCCCCGACCGCCGCCCGGGCCCGGTCGATCTGGCGCCGGCTCACCCCGGCCAGCCCGGACTCGTGCCGCCCCGGTTCGGCGTCGGCCCGCTGCATCGCCTGGATCAGCTCGGAGCGTGCCTCCCTCGAGTCCAGCAGCGCGCCCCGCACCGCCCGTCCGCGCGGCGCCGCCGGCTTCTCGTAGCAGGCGATCACCGCCCCCGCGTACCGTCCGGCCGCCGCCAGCCACTCGGCGAGCCGCTCGCCGAGCCGGGCGGTCTGCCAGGTCGGGAACAGCGCGTACGTGACGAGGGCGATCGATCCGCCGAGCAGCGTGAGCCCGACCCGTTCGACGGCCGTCACCAGCGGATTGCCTTCCTGCAGCCCGAGCAGGAACACCACGTACGTGGAGATCCCGACCGTGGTGAGCGCGTACCCGGTCCGGAACGCCAGGTACGCCCCGCCGATGCAGACCACCGCCAGCGCGGCCAGCACCCACTCCCCGGGGTGGACCAGCTGCACCACCAGCGTCGAGGCCGCGACCCCGACCACCGTCCCGGCCAGCCGGGCGACGCCCCGGCTGTAGGTCTGCGCGAAGTCCGGCCGCATCACCATCGCGGCGGTCATCGGTGCCCAGTAGCCGTGGTGGAACCCGGCGAGCCGGGCCAGCAGGTAGGCGACGGTGACGACCCCGGCGAGCCGGACGGCGTGCTGGAAGATCGCCGAGCGCGGCTGGAGCTGCCGCCGGACGGCCCGGGCCGCGACCGGCAGCATCCGGGCGATGGTCGGCTTGTGCAGCGCTCCGCCGGCCCCGACCACGGGCGTGGTGATGGTGTCCTCGTCGTTGCGGTCCAGGGCGTCCGCGGCCTTCCGCAGCAGCCCGCCGAGCCGCCGGGCGGAACGCCGGGCCGCTCCGTGGAGCCGCGGCCCTTCGTCCGAGCCGGCCAGGGTGAGCGAGGGCGCCGAGCGGGGGAGCCGGACCGGGTCGCCGGTGCGGATCGCCCGGGCGAGGGCGTCCATGACCTCGGCGGCGGCCGCCAGCACCTCCCGGGCCCGGTCCCGCTCCGGCCCCTCCTCGGGGGCGCCCACCTTGGGGTCGGCGAGGGCGGCGAGGGTGGGCCGGATGCGTTCGGCGATGCCGCGCAGGCCGCGCAGCTCGGGCGGCCGGTGGCGGTCCTGCCAGGGGGTGAGGGCGGCCGCGTGGCGGGCCGTCATGAACGGCTCGGGGTCCACGTGTGCGGTCGGGTCCTGCCGCAACCGCCGGGCGTAGTCGGCGAGTTCGGCGTAGGTGTCGGCGAGGGCCTCCCGCTGGGCGGCCCAGCTGCCGATCGGCCAGACGGTGATGACGGTGGCCTGGACGACCCCGCCGAGGGCGGCGACCAGCCCGTGGCCGAGCGCGGTGGCCACGCTGACCGGGAGCTGCACGACGATCAGCATCACCGAGACGGTGTTGGTCGCGACCACCCCGGCGGTGGGCCCGATCGCCCAGGCCAGCCCGGCGCCGAAGGCCCACACCGCGAGCAGCACCGGGAAAAGCCCGGGGACGCCGGCGGCCAGGTAGCCCAGGAAGGTGCTGATGCCGAGTCCGAACCCGGCCGCCACGGCGAGGCTGGCCCGGGGCCGGAAGCTGCGCTGGAAGGTGGCCGAGCCGGCGATGAACGCGCCCATCGCGGCCGAGGTGGCGAGCGCGACGCCGCCGAGCGCGAGGGTCGGGAAGAGCACCAGCGCCACCGCGACCGCCCCGCGCACCGCCCGCTTGGGGTCGGTGAGCGCCCGGTCCAGGGTGAGCCCGGTCCGCGCGGTGTCACGAAGTGCGGCGAACCAGGACATAGCAACATCCTAGGGGGCGAGCCTCCGCCTGATCCGGCTCAGCCGCGCCGCCGCCCACAGCAGCGCCCCGGTCGGCAGGAACACCGCGTCCGCCGCGATCATCGCCAGCGAGAAGACCGGCAGCCCGAGCACCACCGCGATCCCCGCGTGCTCCAGCACCATGACGGCCAGCAGGACGTTCTTGACCCGCCGGTTGAGCAGCGTGAACGGGAACGCCACCTGGAGGACGACGGTGCCGTACGAGATCAGGAAGACCGGCAGCAGCGCCGAGCCGACCAGCGCGGACAGCTCCGGCCAGGGGGTGAAGTAGTCCAGGTGCAGCGGGTAGTACAGCGCCGTTCCGTCCTGCCAGCGCGAGCCCTGCACCTTGTACCAGCCGGCCGTGGCGTAGATCAGCACCACCTCGACGGCGATCACCAGCATCGCGCAGTTGTGCACCATGTTCGCCAGCCCGTCGAGCACCGCCCGCGGCTCGCCGTCCGGCCGCAGCCGGCCGAGCGTCCACCAGAGCCCGGCCACCGCCCAGAGCCCCCAGAACAGCGGCGACCAGCCGAGGTACGGGAAGGCCCAGTCGGTCCAGGTCAGGCTGTCACCGGCGAAGCCGCCGAACTGACAGACGGCCAGGACGGCCCCGAGCACCGCCCAGAGCACCACCCCGGCCTGCCCCGGCCCCGGCCTCCTGGCGTCCAGCGACCAGACCTCGGCGCAGCGGGTGAAGACCAGGTAGACGGCCATCAGGTGGACGACGTTGTCGCCGCCGTCGCCGAGGAAGACGTCGCGGTTCTGCAGGGACAGCACGGTGACCAGGAACAGCACCGTGCTCGCCCTGGTCCGCCAGCCCAGCAGGACGGCCAGCGCCGCCAGCACCGCCAGGTGGTAGACCAGCTCGAACCAGAGCCGTCCGCCGAACCAGGGCAGCACGGTGAACGCCCCGTTGTCGGCCAGCAGCCGCTCGGCCAGCTCCATCGACCAGGGGGAGCGGTCGCCGTACAGCACCCGCCGGTGGGGCCACTCACGCAGCAGGTAGGCCAGCCAGACCAGCCCGAAGCCGATCCGCATCACCGCGGCCTGGTGCCGGCCGAGCGCCCGCCCGGTGAAGGCCTCCATCGCCCGCCCGAGCGGAGCCCCCGGCCCGCGCGCCGCCCGCACCGCCCCGGACTCCACCGGCCGCCCGGCGCCGGCCTGCCGCGGCACGCCGTCCGACGGCAGCACCCCGTCCGGTGCCACAGCCCCGTCCGGCTGCCCGGCCCGCAGCGTCGCCTCGTTCATCCGAGCAGCCCCCGGTAGTCCTCGTCCGCCACCGACCACCAGGGAAGCTCCCGCACCCGGGGCGCCGGCGGCTCGGCCTCACCGCTCCAGGACGGCGGCGGGACGGTGGCCGCGGTCGACCGGAACTGGATCTCCAGGATCCGCTCACCGTCCGCCTCCCGGCCGATCCGCTGCAGGGCGATCCGCTTGAGGTACTGCTCGGCGAGCCTGCCGCGCGGGGATACCGCGGTCTCGTCCTGCGGGTTGTGCGATCCGTCGTAGAAGTCCCAGGCCCGGCGCAGCAGGTTCTGCTCGACGTGGCTGGGCGCCGGGTTGCCCCGTATCGCGGCGACGTCCTGCGCGGTCAGCCCGATCCAGTCGTGGGTGCGGGTCGTCCCGCCGGGCCCGACGGTGCGGACCCGGGCGTCCACGCTCACGTTCTGCTGGAGCGGGTTGGGCGCGAACAGCTTCCAGTTCTGCTCGAACTCCGGGTACACCACGCCGTCGAGCTCGTCCCGGTACTGCCGGGACACCGAGTTGGCGGGCGCGACGTGCAGGAACACCGCGGCGAGGAACAGCCCGGTGCCGCCTGCCAGCACCGCCCCGGCGAAGCCGAGGACCAGCTGCGCGGGCCTGGACCAGGCCCTCCCGGCAGCCGGCCGGTCCGTCGTCTCGGTCATGGCACCCCCGCCCGGTCGGCGGGCGCCGCCGGCCCGGTGCCGGCGTGCTCGCGCGCGCCCATCCTGCCCCAGGCCGTCAGAGGACGAAGGCCTCCTGGCCGGTGCTGCTCACCATCGGGCGGCCCGCACCCTGCCAGGCGTACATCCCGCCGTCGACGTTCACCGCATCCCGGCCCTGCTGCACCAGGTACTGGACGACCTGCGCGGAGCGGCCGCCGACCCGGCAGAGCACGTACAGCTTCTCGTCCGGCAGCTCGCCGAGGCGGGCGATCACCTCGCCGATCGGGATGTGCAGCGCGCCGTCCACGTGGCCGGCGTCCCACTCGTCCTGCTCGCGCACGTCCAGCAGGGCGGCGTCGGCGGGCACGGCGGCGGCGTCGGCGGAGGGGATCTGCGGGAACATCGTGTGGCTCTCCTGATGAGGGTGCGTCCCGGCCGAAGGCTGGGGGACGGTCGGATGCGTGCCATTGTCGCCCACCGGCGCCGTGCCGCGGCCGCCGGAGGACGGGCCGTCCCCCGGGGCCGGGCCGCCGAGCAGCCGCTCCAGCTCGGCCTGCCGCTCGGCGGCCTTGGCCAGCAGCTCCTCGGCGAGCTGCTCCAGCAGCCGGTCCGGATCCTGCGGGGCGAGGGCGAGCAGCTGGCCCATCGGGGTCTGCTCCAGCCGGACCTGCTCGGCGGCGGTCTCGGCGATCTTGGCGGTCAGCCAGTCCAGTCGGCGACGCAGCCAGTCCGGGCGGTCGGGGGCGTCGACGGCGGGCGCGGCCTCCGGCGCGGTGGACCACTCGGTGGCCAGGGCCCCCAGCGCGGCCGCGTCCCCGTACGCGTAGGCCTCGTTGACCCGGGCCAGGAAGCCGGCCCGGCGCTGCTGCTCGGCCGGGTCGGTGGTCAGGTCGGGGTGGGCACGGCGGACCAGCTCGCGGTAGATCCGCTGAGCCTCCTTGCCGGGCCGCACCCGCTCCGGCGCGGCGGGCGGCGGCGGGGCCGCCTCCCCGTCCTGGCCGGACTGCTCCCGCACCGAGTCGAACAGCGCGTCCAGGTCCGGCAGCTCCTCGACCTGCCGGCGCGCCTCGGCGGCCCGGCGCAGGTCCTCGGGCCGGCCGGTGCGGGCCGCCACGGCCTCGGCGACCAGTGCGTCCAGCTCGTCCAGCCGGGCGTAGAGCGGGCCGAGCAGCTGGTGGTGGATCAGCGCGAAGTTGTCGATCTCGACCCGCAGCGTCTGCACGTCCACGTCCATGCTGAGCCAGGCCAGCTCCGCGGCGGCGACCCGCTCCTCCAGCTCTCCCCCAGCCTCCGGCCGGGGGTACCCCCAGCGCTCCGGGTCCGTCCAGCGGGCGGGGCTCTGTGCGCTCACTTCTCGCCTCTGTCTCGTCCGGCCGGCTGCGTCCTGCGGGCCACCCGTACGGGCGGTCCGGCCTGCCACCCTACCGCCGTGGTGACAGGCCCCGTCCGGGTGAACCAGGGGTGCGAACCGGCGCGCGGCACGCGACACACAACCGATCCTGAGGAATCTCCCCGTTTCGGTGTCGAGCCCGGCCCGGTCCGTGCTTCGCTGGTATCCGCACAGCGTGCCTTCCTCCGGAGAGACGGCCGCCCCCGGGCGCGGCGGCCAGGCGGGAGCAGAGCGGATCCATGGTGGCCGAGTCCAACTCCACACCGCGGTCGGCGGGCGACGGAACCGCGTCGGGTGACCACCCGACGGGTGTAGCCGCCCTGGTCCGGCTCGCCCCCGTCCTGGTCGACCGGTCCGGCCGGATCGCGCAATGGGGCCGGGCAGCCGAGGAGCTGTTCGGCCACCGCGCCGAGGTCGCCCACGACCGCCCGGCCTCCGGTCTGCTGCCCGCCCTGGACTCCCGGGTGCTCGAACGCTGCTCCGTCCGCCGCCACTGCGACGCGTTCGACACCCTCGCCGAGCGGACCGCCGACGGCCGGCCCTGGATCGGCCGGCTCACCGTCACCGACCGCGAGGAGCACCAGCGCGACGTGCTCTGGTGGGCCTACCCGCTGCCCGGCCCGTCCGGCGGACTGCTGGCGCTGGCCGCCGACGCCCGCCCGCTGCGCTCCACCGGGCCGCGGCTCGCGCTCGGCGAGCGGCTGCTCCCCTTCGCCGCCGCACCCGGCGCCCGGGGCGGTTTCCACACCCTGGCCGCGGCACTCACCCCGGCCGGGCGGCCGGTGCCCGAACCGCTGGCCCGGCTGCTGCCCGCCACCCACCGTGCGGCGCTGCTGGCCGCGCTGGAGCAGGGCGGGCTGCCCGCCCTGCGGCTGGACCCGGCCACCGTGCTGCCGGTGCTGCCCGCCGACGCGCAGACCGGTACGGCGCACGCGGCCGCCGGCCTCGGCCGCCGCTACCCGACGCCCCAGCAGCGCGCCGCCCGGGTCGGCCCGCCGCCCCAGCCCGAGCAGGGCTCGCCCGGCCGCCGTCCGCCCGGGCCGCTGCCCGTCCAGCGCGAGACCGCCGAACGTCCCCCCGCCCAGTCCGCCGTCCCCTCCGCCGTCCGGCCGGTGGCCGTCGGCGGCGCCGCGGCGGGCGGCGGCCCGTCCGTCCCGCCCCCGGCCCCAGACCGGGAGGCGCCCCCACCCACCGCAGGAGCAGTCGCCATCGAGCACGCCGCCGTCGAGCCGTCCACCAACGGCCGCCCCCCGCTGCACACCGACCAGGCCCCGCCCGTCCCGGTCCCCGCCCCCGCGACCGGCGAGGGCCCGCCCGGCGGACGGCTCGGCCCGTTCCTCACCAACGGGCAGGCCGGCGAGCAGCTGGCCCTGCTGAACGAGGTCGGCGGCAAGGTCGGCACCACGCTGGACCTCGGCTTCACCGCCCGCGAGCTCTGCCAGGTGCTGGTCCCCCGGATCGCCGACTTCGCCTGCGTGGACCTGGTGGACGGGCTGATCGCGGACTCCGAGCTGCCGGCCGCCCGCCCGGACGACGACACCATGCTGCGCCGGGTCGCCCTGGTCTACAACGAGACCGGCGGCGCCTGGGACCACGTGCTCTCCGAGGGCTCGCTGGTCAGCATGCCCCGCCGCACCCCGCCCGGGATGGCCCTGCAGCTGAACCAGCCGGTGCTGGTCCCGGTGGTCAGCTCGGACGTCGCGGTCGACTACGCGATCGCCCTCGGCGGCGTCCGGCTGGCCCCGGTGGTCTCCGGCCGCTCGATGCTGGTCGTCCCGCTCTCGGCCCGCGGCACCGTACTGGGCATCCTCAAGCTGCTCCGGCTGCCGGACCGCGCCCCCTTCGACGAGAGCGACGCCGCGACCCTCAAGGAGCTGGCCGTCCGCGCCGCGCTGTCGCTGGACAACGCCCGGCTGCACCGTGCCGAGGCACGGGTCGCCACCACCCTGCAGCGCTCGATGATCCCGACCCGGCCGCCGCAGATCCCCGGCGTGCAGATCGCCCACCGCTACCTGCCCGGCGACCCCAAGGCCGAGGTCGGCGGCGACTGGTTCGACGCGATCCAGCTGCCCGGCAGCCGGGTCGCCCTGGTGGTCGGCGACGTGATGGGCCACGGCCTGCACTCGGCGGCCGCGATGGGCCGCTTCCGCACCGCCATGCAGACCCTCGCCGCCCTGGACCTGCCGCCCGGCCAGCTGCTGCGCCACCTGGACAACCTGGCCCACAAACTCGGCGACGACCACCTCGCGACCTGCCTGTACGCGGTCTACGACCCGATCAACCGGACCTGCGAACTGGCCAGCGCCGGCCACGTCCCGCCCGTCCTGGTGCACCCGGACGGCACCGGCGAGCTGCTGGAGATCCCGGCCGGCGCGCCGATCGGCGTCGGCGGGGTGCCGTTCGTCGCCAAGACCATCGACGTCTCGGACGGCTCGATGCTGGTGCTCTGCACCGACGGCCTCGTCGAGGTCCGGGGCGGGGACATAGGAGCAGGCCTGGCCGCGCTCTGCGGCAACCTGATCGACCCGCAGCAGAGCCCCGAGCAGGCCTGCGACGAGGTGCTGCGGCGGCTGCACTCGGACGACCGCAAGGACGACGTCGCCCTGCTGGTGGCCCGCTTCGACGGGGTCGCCCCGTCCGAGGTGGCCACCTGGGACCTCGCCGTGGACCACCGCGAGGTCCGCCGGGCCCGCTCGCTGGTCCGCGAGCAGCTGGCCGGCTGGCACCTGGAGGCGCTCAGCGACACCACCGAACTGCTGGTCAGCGAGCTGGTGACGAACGCCGTGCGGGTCGCCCGGGACACCGTGAAGCTCCAGCTGATCCGGGTGGACAAGCTGCTGGTCGAGGTCAGCGACGACAACCACAACCTGCCCTCGCTGGAGCCGGCCGAGCAGCTCGGCGAGACCGGCCGCGGCCTCACCCTGGTCACCAAGCTCGCCGAACGCTGGGGCACCGCCCGCAAGGCGGTGGGCAAGGTGGTCTGGTTCGAGCTCCCGCTCCCGCACGCCTGACGGCCGCACCGGCGGCGCCGGACACCGAACGGCCGCGTACGGGCACCCGTACGCGGCCGACGAAACGCGATCAGCACCCGTCAGGGGATGACGGCCCCCGCCGAGCGGCGACGCCGAGCCTCCACCGCGACCTCCCGCGAGGCGGCCGCGGCCACCGAGGTGGCGGCGCCGACCCCGGCCAGCACCCTCGGCCAGAAGTCCCCGAAGACCTCCACCGAGACGGCGATCAGCAGCGCGGTGATCACCGCGACCACGTGCTCCAGACCGGCCAGGTTCGGCAGCACGACCGCCTCGCCGATCATCACCGCCACCACCAGTCCGCCGGTGAACCAGGCCCGGCAGCGGAACGCGATGCAGATCGCCAGCGCCACCACCGCGGCCGAGGGCCCGGTGTCCCGCACGTAGGAGACCCACTTCGGGAAGCCGAACAGGTGGTGCGGCCCGATCGCCACACCGACCCGGGCGAACAGCGTGCCCGCCAGGGTGCAGGCGTAGGCGACCACCAGGGTCATCCGCCGGCCGAGCACGATCTCGGCGATGGCGAAGACCACGAACACCTGGGCCAGCGCCCCCCAGACCGGAAGGTCCAGCGCCGGCACGTACAGGGAGAGCGGGGTCCGCAGCAGCGAGACCTCCAGCGGCAGCGCCGCCCGCACCACCCCGATGTTGTTGACGAAACGCTCGCCGCCCGGCAGGTGCTGGACGATGCTGAACAGCAGGATCAGAAACGTCGCCATTGCGGCCAGCGGAACCGCGGCGAACTTCTTTCGCACCACCGCGTCCCGGACCGTCACGAACAACGTTCCCCACTCGGCGAGAGCGGCCGATCTGGCGATTGCCAGCGGCCGCTTTCGCACGCCCCCCGCGTGGGTCCTGTGAATCACAACCGTTTCTCCGAATCCCCGAACTCTCGACTGCTCCAACATTAGAAGCCTGTTAACACGGCCACATCGGCATGGATGGGGATCGGGGTCATCCTCAGGGGGGAGGCCACTCCCCCAACGGCCCCCCAATTCGACCGACCGGCCCCCTCCGCCCCCCGACGGAGGGCTACCCCTTCCCGTCCCGTGCCGCCACCGGGAGCCGGGGCGCCACCACGGCGGCCCGGGCGTGCCGGCGGCGGAACAGGGCGGGCAGGCTCGGCGCGACGATGAAACCCTCGGCGCGCGCGCTCGCGATGCCGATCCGCGGAATCTCGCTGCTCTTCTCGAAGAGCAGGTACCGCGGTTCCCAGATCGGCCGGTACTTGGCATTGGCGCGGTACAGCGACTCGATCTGCCACCAGCGCGAGAAGAACCCCAGGATCGAGCGCCACAGCCGCAGCACCGGACCGGCTCCGAGGCGCGAACCCCGCTCGAAGACCGAGCGGAACATCGCGAAGTTCAGCGACACCCGCTTCAGCCCGACCTCCTCGGCGCGCTGCAGCAGTTCGATGACCATGAACTCCATCAGGCCGTTCTCGGTGTCCCGGGCCCGGCGCATCAGGTCCAGCGAGAGCCCGTCCGGGCCCCACGGCACGAAGCTCAGCAGCGCCTTGAGCTCGCCGTCCCCGTCGTGGCACTCCAGCATCACGCAGCGGCCGTCGCCCGGGTCACCGAGCCGGCCGAGCGCCATCGAGAAGCCGCGCTCGGTCGCCCCGTCGCGCCACTCGTCGGCCTTGGCCACCAGCTCGGCCATCTCCGCCTCCGAGATGTCCTCGTGGCGACGGATCCGCACCGTGTACCCGGCCCGCTTGACCCGGTTGTAGGCCTGCCGGACCACCCGCATCGCGCGACCGTCCAGCGAGAACTCGTCCAGTTCGACGATCGCCTCGTCGCCCAGCTCCAGCGCGTCCAGCCCGTGCCGGGCGTAGATCACCCCGGCCTCCTCGGAGGCCCCCATGACGGCCGGCGCCCAGGCGTGCTCGCGGGCCTCGGCCAGCCAGGCGTCGATCGCGCCCGGCCAGGCCTCCGGGTCGCCGATCGGGTCGCCCGAGGCGAGCGAGACGCCGCCGATCACCCGGTAGGTGACCGCCGCCTTGCCGCTGGGGGAGAAGATCACCGCCTTGTCCCGGCGCAGCGCGAAGTAGCCGAGCGAGTCCCGCTCGCCCTGCTTGTCCAGCAGGCCGCGCAGCCTGGCCTCGTCCTCGGTGGTGAGCAGCTCCTTGCCGCGCGGGCTGCGGAAGGCCACGTACAGCACCAGCAGGAAGAGCACCGCGCCCATCGCGTTGATCGCGGCGTTCACCCAGGTCGGCGCGGCGATCACCGAGCGCAGGTGCTCGGACGGGGTGATCGTGATCATCCGGCCGACGGAGTACCGGAACAGGTCCCAGAAGCCGGCGCCGGACAGCTCGTTGGTCAGCCAGACCAGCAGCGCGCCGACCCCGCCGCCGAACGCCAGCCCGCCGACGAAGGTGGCCGCCGCGGTCTTCGGGTTGGAGCTGTCGCCCTTGGACGTGAACTCCTTCCGTCCGACCAGCAGCGCCACCACGAACAGGCAGGTCAGGATGGTGGAGAAGTAGTTGAGCGGGTGGGTGTCGAAGCGCTCGTCCGGCACCACCATGGCCGCCAGGTACAGCAGCGCGAACAGGCCGCCGAGCGCCGTGTTGAAGATCCACGCGGCCCGCTTGCGCCGCCGCATCGCGATCGCGAGGAACACCGACAGCACCGCGCTGGCCAGCCCGGAGGTCATCAGGTACGGGGTGAAGTACTCACCCTCGTTGTGCTCGCTGACCTGGTTGCGGAAGGGCACCAGCAGCACCGTCGCCACGTTCAGCAACGCGATCAGCCGCAGGTACCAGACGGAGGCCGCGGCGGCCCTCGGGCGCCAGCGGTCCAGCACGCCGCCGGGACGGGGCCCCGGGGATGTGGCGGACGGCTCCGACTTCACAGTGGACGACACAGCTCAATTCCAAACGATCAGATGGCGGGGCGCATCCGCGAACGGCCCGGCGTCGGGCGCCCGCTCTTGCCCGACGGACTGACCGGCGACCTCACCCGGCCGACCGCCGAATGGAGAAGCGGCCGGAAAAGGGTCAGCCAACTCCATGTTTCCCCACCGAAGCTGAGAATTGCGTGAACCGGGTAGCGGATTCCCACCCCCGCCGAACGGCGGGGGTGAACACCCCCCCACACGTTCGGCGCCCCGCCCCGGCTACCCCTACTCTCGACTCGAAACGACCCACGCGGACCGCCCCGACCCGGCCGCCCGAACCGAGGAGGCACCATCACCACCACCCGCGTGCTGATCGTCGACGACGAGATCCTGGTCCGCTCCGGCCTGGGCCTGATCGTCGGCTCCGCCGCCGACCTGGAGGTCGTCGGCGACTGCTCCGGCGGGCAGGCCGAGGAGCACGTCCAGCGGCTGCGCCCGCACGTGGTGCTGCTCGACATCCGGATGCCGGACCTCGACGGCATCTCCGTGCTGCGCCGCCTGCGTGCCCTGCCCGACCCGCCCGCCGTGGCGATGCTCACCACCTTCGACACCGACGAGTACATCGGCACCGCACTGCGGGCCGGCGCGGCCGGCTTCCTGCTCAAGGACACCGCCCCCGACCAGCTGGTGCACGCCGTCCGGGTGCTCGCGGCCGGCGGCAACATCCTCTCCCCGACCGTCACCCGCACCGTGATCGGCGGCTACGTGGACGGCGGCGGCCCGGACGCCGAGGCCACCGCGCTCGCCCGCACGCTCACCGGCCGCGAGCTCGACGTGCTCTCGCTGCTCGGCGAGGGCCTGTCCAACGCCGAGATCGCCGACCGGCTCTTCCTCGGCACCGGCACCGTCAAGGACCACATCAGCGCGATCCTCGGCAAGCTCGGCGCCGCCAACCGGGTCCAGGCCGCCGTCCTGGCCCACCGGGCCGGTCTGGTCCGGCCCAAGCCCGGCGACGGGGCATGACGACCGCCGACCAACTGCCGTCCAGACGGCTGCCGGCCTGGTGCACCGCCCCCTGGCTGATGCTGCTGCTGCCCGTCCTGTACTCCCTGCTGGACGCCGGCCTGGTGGCCCGGGAGGCCGCCTGGTGGCAGGTGGCGCTGTCCACGCTGGCCGCCGTCGCACTGTTCTGGCGCCGCCGCTTCCCGGTGACGGTGCTGCTGCTCACCATGCCGGGCAGCTGGGTGGACGAGATCTGGCTGGCCCCGATAACGGCCGTCTACTCGGTGGCCGCCGAGCGCCCCCGCCCCCGGGTCGTGGTCCCCTGCGGCATCCTGTTCGCCCTGGTCGAGTTCTTCCACTGGCCGCTGCCCGAGGACATCGTCACCCTCAGCCGCGCCACCACGCTGGACGCCATCCAGGCCGTGATGCTGGCGGCCGGACCGGCCGCCACCGGTCTGCTCGCCCGCACCCGGCGGGAGCTGGCCGTCCGCCTGGACGAGCTGACCCGCGGCCAGGAGCGGGAGGGCCGGCTGCTGGCCGAGCGGGTGCTGATCAGCGAGCGCGGCCGGCTGGCCCGGGAGATGCACGACGTGGTCTCGCACCAGGTCAGCCTGATCAGCATCCAGGCCGGCGCGCTCCAGGTGAGCAGCCCCGATCCGGCGGCCGTGACCGCCGCCCGCACCATCCGCGAGCTGTCCGTACGGACCCTGGACGAGCTGCGCCAGATGGTCGGGGTGCTGCGCGGCACCGGCGGGCTGCCGGACGCCCCGCTCGCCCCGCAGCCCCGGCTGGCCGACCTGCCCCGGCTGATCGAGGAGAGCGGCCTGGCCGCCGACACCGAGCTGGTCCCCGGCGACCGCCCGTGGCCGGAGGCGGTCGAGCGGGCCGCGTACCGCACCGTCCAGGAGGCGCTCACCAACATCACCAAGTACGCCCCGGACGCGGTGGTGCACGTGCGGGTCCGGGCGAAGGGCCGCCGGCTGCGGGTCGAGGTCCGCAACGAGGCCCCGCCGGTGCACCCGGCCGAGATCCTGCCGGGCGGCGGCCACGGCCTGGTCGGCCTGCGCGAGCGCGCCCAGCTGCTGGGCGGCACCCTCACCGCCGGGCCGACCCCGGACGGCGGCTTCGAGGTCCGCGCCGAACTCCCGGCCAGCCGCAGCTGACCCGTCCCGCCCTCGGACCCCCACCGCCCGGCGCCGGGCTGCGCCAGGACGACAAAAAGCCCCGCAGATCCGTAGATCTGCGGGGCTTCGCTGTGCGCGAGGGGGGAGTTGAACCCCCACGCCCTTTCGGGCACTGGAACCTGAATCCAGCGCGTCTGCCTATTCCGCCACCCGCGCATGGGTGTTGTCCTCGTTGCCGGCCGATCTCCCGAACCGCTCGGTACCATGGGTACTTCGCGCTTCCTTGGACCGGCCTCCCTTCCGGGCGGCCCTTCCGACGTGGAAAACATTAGCACGACCTCGCGGGCTGCTCCGAATCCGTCGTCCGGAGGGCCCGACGGCATCCGAACCGATGCCCGGCGAACGTCCGTGCGATTGTCGGAAGGGCGCTCCGACGGGCAGACCTGGCGTGCCGTACCCGAAATGCGTCACCCTGTGTGTCCGAGCCCACCTCCGGGCACCACACGGTCCGGGAACCGTACGGAAGGGCCCGGCGTGGATACGATCAGTACGGAAGTACCGCAAGTAGGAGGCGCGACCGGGTCCCGGGCGGGATCCGGCCGGCAGGCAGGCGAACGAACCCTGGAAGGGGGTGCCCCATGGGAGTGCTGAAGAAGTTCGAGCAGCGACTCGAGGGTCTCGTCAACGGCACCTTCGCCAAGGTGTTCAAGTCCGAGGTCCAGCCCGTGGAGATCGCCGGGGCGCTGCAGCGCGAGTGCGACAACAACGCGAGCATCTGGAACCGCGACCGCACCGTCGTGCCGAACGACTTCATCGTCGAACTGAGCCCGCACGACTACGAGCGGCTCAGCCCCTACTCCGGGCAGCTCGGCACCGAGCTGGCCGGGATGGTCCGCGAGTACGCGGAGGCCCAGCGGTACACCTTCATGGGTCCGCTCCAGGTGAACCTGGAGAAGGCCGACGACCTGGACACCGGGCTGTACCGGGTGCGCAGCCGCACCCTCGCCGCCGAGGAGCCCCAGCAGCAGTACGCGCCGCCGCAGCCCGGCTACGACCGCCCGCCGGCCGCCCCGGCCCCCGGTGCACCGTGGCAGCAGCCCGGTGCCGGCCCGTACGGCGCGCCGCCGCCGCCGACCGCGCCCCCCACGATGCCCCCGGGTCCGCCCGCGCCCGCCGGCGGCAACGTCCGCGCCTTCCCCGGCGCCGGCCACGGCGGCGCCGGGACGCGCCGCTGGGTCGAGGTGAACGGCGCCCGGCACCAGATCACCGGTTCGGCCTGCGTGCTCGGCCGCTCGACCGAGGCGGACGTGCGGATCGACGACCCCGGGGTCTCCCGCAAGCACGCCGAGATCCGGCCCGGCACTCCTTCGATGGTGCTCGACCTGGGCTCCACCAACGGCATCGTGGTGGACGGACAGCACACCCAGCGCGCTACGCTCCGCGACGGCTCCCGAATCGTCGTGGGCTCCACCACCATCGTCTACCGGCAGGTCGAAGGGTAGTGTCCGAATTGTTCGCGCGCCTCGCTCACCGACTGGCGGGACGGTCATGTCAGAACTGACCCTCACGGTCATGCGGCTGGGCTTCCTGGCCGTGCTGTGGCTGTTCGTCATCGTCGCGATCCAGGTGATCCGCAGCGACCTGTTCGGCACCAAGGTGAACCCGCGGTCCTCCCGTCGCGGCGCGAGCGCCACGACGGCCGGCGGCGCGGCCACTGCGACCGCCGCACGCGCCGCGGCGCCGACCCAGGCCGGCCCCGCGGCGGGCCAGACCCAGGGCGGCGGCGGCGGGCGCCGCCGCGGCGGCCCGACCCAGCTCGTCGTGGTGCAGGGCTCGCTGGCCGGCACCACGGTGGCGCTCCAGGGCCAGACCATCACGCTCGGCCGCGCGCATGACTCCACCATCGTGCTGGACGACGACTACGCGTCCTCCCGGCATGCCAGGATCTATCCGGATCAGACTGGGCAGTGGACGGTCGAGGATCTAGGCTCCACCAACGGCACCTATCTGGACCGGCAGCGCCTGACCGCGCCCACCCCGCTCCAGCCGGGCATGCCGATCCGTATCGGCAGGACCGTCATCGAACTGCGGAAGTAGTAGCGCATGAGGGACAGCATCCCGTCCATGACCCAGAGGGGGGCACAGGTCGCATGACCCTGGTGCTGCGCTTCGCCGCCGGCTCCCACAAGGGACTGATCCGGGAGGGGAACGAGGACTCCGGCTACGCCGGGCCGCGGCTGCTGGCCGTGGCCGACGGCATGGGCGGCGCCGCGGCCGGCGAGGTCGCTTCCTCCGAGGTGCTCGGCTCGATCGTCCGGCTGGACGAGGACGTGCCGGGCGCCGACCTGCTGACCCTGCTGGGCGACGCCGTCCAGGGCGCCAACGACCGGCTCCGCCAGATGGTCGAGGAGGACCCGCAGCTGGAGGGCATGGGCTGCACCCTGACCGCCATGCTGTGGACGGGCCAGCGGATGGGCCTGGTGCACGTCGGCGACTCCCGGGCCTACCTGCTGCGCGACGGCTCCCTGGTGCAGATCACCCAGGACCACACCTGGGTACAGCGCCTGGTCGACGAGGGCCGGATCACGCCCGAGGAGGCCGAGACCCACCCGCAGCGCTCGCTGCTGATGCGGGCGCTGGACGGCCGCGGCCAGGTCGAGCCCGACCTGTCGATCCGCGAGGTCCGGGCCGGCGACCGCTACCTGATCTGCTCCGACGGCCTCTCCGGCCCGGTCAGCCACCAGACCCTCCAGGACACCCTCGGCAGCTACTACGCGCCCGAGCAGACCGTGCAGGAGCTGATCCAGCTCGCGCTGCGCGGCGGCGGTCCGGACAACATCACCTGCATCGTGGCGGACGTCATCGACGTCGGCGCCACGGACACCATGAGCGGCCAGTTCAACGACGTCCCGGTGGTGGTCGGCGCGGTCGCCGACGCCCCGCCGTCCTCGGCCGCCACCGACCGCTCGATCGCGGACACCCCGGCGGGCCGCGCCGCCGGCCTCGGCCGCGGCCCGCAGGGCGCCTTCGGCCCCGCCGAGGGCTACGAGGAGGGCTACGGCGCCGCACAGAACGGCTTCGGCCCCGCCGAGGGCTACGAGGACGGGTACGGCTCCGGCGAGCCCTCGGTGTACGGCGCCGAGGACTTCGACGAGGGGCGTCCCGCGAAGCGCAAGCGCAAGGGCCTGA
Source organism: Kitasatospora sp. NPDC093102 (assembly GCF_040683915.1). Taxonomy (NCBI): domain Bacteria; kingdom Bacillati; phylum Actinomycetota; class Actinomycetes; order Kitasatosporales; family Streptomycetaceae; genus Kitasatospora; species Kitasatospora sp. NPDC093102. The sequence continues at coordinate 250,954 of NZ_JBFBFA010000010.1, forward strand.
CGGTCTCGCTGGCCGTCCTGGTCACGCTCGGGCTGCTCGGCGGCGCCGGCTACTTCGGCTACCAGTGGACCCAGGACCAGTACTACGTCGGCACCCAGGACGACCACGTCGCGATCTACCAGGGCATCAACCAGAACCTGGCCGGCGTGAGCCTGTCCTCGGTGCACTCCTCGTACAGCAAGATCCAGCTGAAGTGGCTGCCCGAGGACCAGCAGGTCCACGTGAAGAAGACCATCTCGGTCGGCAGCATGAAGGACGCCCAGTCGACGGTCAACGAGCTCGAAGGCTGGGTCCTGCTCTGCCAGCGGGCCGCGAAGCCGACCACCCCGGCCGCACCGTCCGCCACCCAGGCGTCCCAGGCCGTGTACCTGGCCACCACGCCCACTCCGACCGAGAAGAACCGCGGCCCGGCCGCGGCGACGCCGTCCACCGCTCCCTCGACCACACCGGCGCCGACCGCACCGGCGGCACCCGCCCCGGCGCCGAACGCCACCCCTCCGGCCACCGGCACACAGGGCGACCAGGCTCCGTTGACCGAAGAGGAACTCAGCCGGGCCAACTCCTGCCCGAAGCAGTGACGTCCGTGATCCGACATAGGACCGCCCCGAGCGGGCTTGCCGGCCGTCAGGGAGCGGTCACCACGTGAGCAGCTACGACCTGAGCCAAGAAACCACCCGATCCGGCCGGCGCCGGGCGGCGGCCGAACGCGCCGCCCCCCGCCGGCGTGGCAACACCACGATCTCCCCGCAGGAGGCGCCCAACCGGCGCAACACCGAGCTGGCCATGCTGGCCTTCGCGGTGCTGCTGCCGGTCCTCGCGTACGCCAACGTCGGCCTCGCGATGGACGGCAAGCTGCCCGCCGGCATGCTCGGCTACGGGCTCGGCATGGGCGCCCTGGCGATGGTCGCGCACCTGCTGGTGCGCCGCTTCGCGCCGTACGCCGATCCGCTGATGCTGCCGATCGCCACCCTGCTCAACGGGCTCGGGGTGGTGATGATCTGGCGGCTGGACAAGGCCGGCAAGCTGCTCAGGAACAACTACCCGGCGGCCGAGAACCAGCTGATGTGGTCGGCCCTCGGGATCGCCGGCTTCATCGCGGTGATGGTCCTGCTGAAGGACCACCGGGTGCTCCAGCGCTACACCTACATCTCGATGGTGGTGGCCCTGGTCCTGCTCGCCGCCCCGGCCTTCTTCCCGTCCCGGGACGAGGACTTCGGCGCCAAGATCTGGATCCGGATGGGCAGCTTCTCCATCCAGCCGGGCGAGTTCGCCAAGATCATCCTGACCGTCTTCTTCGCCGGCTACCTGATGGTCAAGCGGGACGCCCTGGCGCTGGCCAGCCGCCGGTTCATGGGCCTGTACCTGCCGCGCGGCCGCGACCTCGGCCCGATCATCGTGATCTGGCTGCTCAGCCTGCTGATCCTGATCTTCGAGAACGACCTGGGCACGTCCTTCCTGTTCTTCGGCCTGTTCGTGGTGATGCTCTACGTCGCCACCGAGCGGACCAGCTGGATCCTGTTCGGCCTGCTGATGTCGGTCGGCGGGGCGGTCGCGGTCGCCTCGACCGCCAGCCACGTGAAGGTCCGCATCAACGCCTGGCTCGACCCGATGGCCGTCTTCGGCCCGAACCCGCCGAAGGGCGCCACCGAGCAGATCGGCCAGTCGCTGATGGCGCTCGGCTCCGGCGGGGTCACCGGCTCGGGCCTCGGCCAGGGCCGTTCCTGGCTGATCGGCTTCGCCGCCAAGAGCGACTTCATCCTGGGCTCCTTCGGCGAGGAGCTCGGGCTGGCCGGCCTGATGGCGATCTTCCTGCTGTACGCGCTGCTGGTGCAGCGCGGTCTGCGCACCGCACTCGCCGCCCGTGACCCGTTCGGCAAGCTGTTCGCCGTCGGGCTCTCCTCGGCGATGGCGATCCAGGTGTTCGTCGTGGCCGGCGGTGTCACCGGGCTGATCCCGCTGACCGGTATGACCATGCCGTTCCTCGCCCAGGGCGGTTCGTCCGTGGTCGCCAACTGGGCGCTGGTCGCGATCCTGCTGAAGATCAGCGACAGCGCCCGCCGCCCCGGGGCCGAGCCGGCCCCGGCCACCGAGGGCCAGGGAGGACCCGCCCGATGAACAAGCCGATCCGCCGGGTCTCGATCTTCTGCCTCGTGCTGATCCTGGCCCTGATGGTGCGCACCAACTGGGTGCAGGGCGTCCAGGCCGAGTCCTGGGCGACCAACAAGAACAACAAGCGCCAGCTGTACGACCGGTACGCCCACCCGCGCGGCAACATCATCGTCAGCGGCCAGCCGGTCACCAAGTCCGACTTCGTCAACGGCCTGCGCTACAAGTACAAGCGCTCCTGGGTCGACGGCCCGATGTACGCCCCGGTGACCGGCTACTCCTCCCAGGCCTACGGCTCCAACCAGCTGGAGAACCTGGAGGACGGCATCCTCTCCGGCACCGACGACCGGCTGTTCTTCCGGAACACCCTGGACATGCTGACCGGCGAGCAGAAGCGCGGCGGCGACGTCGTGACCACCATCAACGCCAAGGTCCAGAAGGCCGCCTTCGACGCCATGGGGAACAAGAAGGGCGCGGTGGTCGCGCTCGACCCGAAGACCGGCGCGATCCTGGGGATGGTCTCCACCCCCTCCTACGACCCGAGCACCTTCGCCGGCGGCGAGGCCGCCGACACCAAGGCCTGGACGGACCTCAACGCGGACCCGAACAAGCCGATGCTCAACCGGGCGCTGAAGGAGACCTATCCGCCCGGCTCGACCTTCAAGCTGGTCACCGCGACCGCGGCGTTCGAGAACGGCCTGTACCAGGGCATCGACGACGCCACGACGACGCCGGAGCCGTACATCCTGCCCAACACCACCACGCAGCTGAAGAACGAGAGCCCCAACGAGCGCTGCGAGAACGCCACCATCAAGTCCGGGATGGACCAGTCCTGCAACACGGTCTTCGCCAAGATGGGTGACGACCTCGGCAAGGAGAAGATGCGGGCGCAGGCCGAGAAGTTCGGCTTCAACAGCACGATCGACACGCCGGTCCGCTCCGAGAAGAGCGTCTTCCCGGACAGCTCCAGCCGGGACGGCACCGCCCAGGACTCGATCGGCCAGCACGACACCCGCGCCACCCCGCTGCAGATGGCCATGGTCTCCGCCGCGATCGCGAACAACGGCAGCCTGATGCAGCCGTACCTGGTCGACCAGGAGCGCTCGGCCACGCTGACCACCGTCTCCAAGCACACCGAGAAGCAGTTCTCCCAGCCGATGAGCCCGGCCACCGCGCAGAAGATGCAGGACCTGATGGTCTCGGTGGTCGAGAACGGCACCGGCAAGAACGCCCAGATCCCCGGACTCCAGGTCGGCGGCAAGACCGGCACCGCGCAACACGGCGAGGACAACGCCGGGCTGCCGTTCGCCTGGTTCACCTCCTGGGCCAAGACCCCGGACGGCCAGTCGGTCGCGGTCGCGGTGGTGGTCGAGGACGGGTCCCAGAACCGCGACGGCATCAGCGGTGGCCGGCTCGCGGCCCCGATCGCCAAGGCGGTGATGCAGGCCGCACTCGGCAAGTAGGAGCGCGGATCCGGGGTGAGGGGAATGTCACGATCGGCACCGTCGTCCGGATACCGGTCTGATATCGGCCGACGGCTGACTCCGGTCCGGTGCGGTACGACCGGTAGCGTATCCGCCAGCAGCGGGTGTGCCCGTTGCCGCCCGCGAGGCACCGCACGGCCCGGCCGGAGAACCGGTCGCGGACCGCGCGGCGTCACCCAGAGCGTGCGGGGACGCCTACGTCACAACCTCACCGGCCGGTGAGGGAGAGGGTCGGAACTATGGAAGAGCCTCGTCGCCTCGGCGGCAGGTACGAGCTCGGCGGCGTCCTCGGACGCGGCGGCATGGCCGAGGTGTACCTCGGCCATGACACCCGACTCGGCCGCTCCGTCGCAGTGAAGACGCTCCGGGCCGACATGGCCCGGGATCCGTCGTTCCAGGCCCGCTTCCGCCGCGAGGCGCAGTCGGCGGCGTCCCTGAACCACCCCGCGATCGTCGCCGTGTACGACACCGGCGAGGACTACATCGACGGCATCTCCATCCCGTACATCGTGATGGAGTACGTCGAGGGGTCCACGCTGCGCGAGCTGCTGCACTCCGGGCGCCGGCTGCTGCCCGAGCGCGCGCTGGAGATGACCATCGGCATCCTCCAGGCCCTGGAGTACTCGCACCGGGCCGGCATCGTGCACCGCGACATCAAGCCGGCCAACGTGATGCTGACCCGGCAGGGCAACGTCAAGGTCATGGACTTCGGCATCGCCCGTGCGATGGGCGACGCCGGAATGACGATGACGCAGACCTCGGCCGTCATCGGCACCGCCCAGTACCTCTCCCCCGAGCAGGCCAAGGGCGAGCAGGTCGACGCCCGCTCCGACCTCTACTCCACCGGCTGCCTGCTCTACGAGCTGCTGACCGTCCGCCCGCCGTTCGTCGGCGACTCGCCGGTCGCGGTGGCCTACCAGCACGTCCGGGAGGAGCCGCAGCCGCCGTCCGTCTTCGACCCCGAGGTGCGCCCCGAGGTCGACGCGATCGTGCTGAAGGCGCTCGCCAAGGACCGCGACTACCGCTACCAGACCGCCGACGAGATGCGCGACGACATCGAGCGCTTCCTCGACGGCCTGCCGGTGGCCGCCGCCCAGCAGGCCGCCGCGTACGGCATGGGCGCGGCCGGCTACGGCTACGGCTACGACCAGAACGGCTACCCGCAGCAGCACGACCCGTACGGCCAGACCAACGTGCTGCCGCAGCAGCCCGGCGGCGGCCCGACCACCGTCCTGCCGCAGGCCTCCGGGCAGGGCGGCTACCAGGACGACGGCTACGGCCAGACCCACGCCGGCCCCGCGGTCGGCGGCAACGACGGCTACGACGACGGCTACGGCCGCGGCCGTAGGGGCGACGACCCGCCGAAGAAGAGCAACACCTCCTGGATCGTGCTGGCGGTGGCCGCCGTGCTGGTCTTGGTCGGCACCTTCTTCGTCGCCCAGGCGATGTTCAGCGACAAGGGCTCGAAGGACGCCACGAAGGTCACCGCGCCGAACCTGGCCGGCAAGACCCTGGCGGAGGCCAAGGCAGCCGCCACCGCGGTCGGTCCCAAGCTCGTGGTGACCGAGGGCGAGAAGGTCGCCTGCCCGGACACCAACATCAAGAAGGACCAGGTCTGCACCCAGAATCCGCTGGCGGGCACCCAGGTCGCCGAGACCGCCACCATCACGGTGCAGATCTCCTCGGGCCCGGCCAAGGCGCAGATCCCCAGCGTGGTCGGCAAGCCCAAGGACCAGGCCACCAAGGCGCTCGCCGACCTCGGCTTCACCAACGTGACGACCGAGTACAAGGACGACGACACCGCCGCGCAGGACACCGTCACCGCCCAGGACCCGGCGGCCACCACGGCCGTCGACCCGAGCACCCCGATCAAGCTGACCGTGTCGCAGGGCAAGACCAAGGTGAACGTCCCGAACGTGGTCGGCGCCCAGAAGGAGGACGCGACGGCCACCCTCCAGGGCCTCGGCTTCCAGGTGGACGCCTCGAAGACCGCGCCGGCCCCCGACCCGAGCAAGGTCAACACCGTCGCCATGCAGTCGGTCCAGGCCAACACCAAGGCCCCGGCCAACACCAAGATCGCGTTGACCATCTACAAGGCGCCGGAAAAGGTCCCGGTCCCGCCGCTGGCGAACGTCAAGCTGTCGGACGCCATCTCCCAGCTGTCGAAGCTCGGCCTGAACTACACCGTGGCCAGCGGCCCGCCGGACCCGAACGCGACGGTGCAGCAGAGCAACCCGCCGGCCGGCACCCAGGTCGACCCGAACACCCAGATCCAGCTGTACACCAAGGCGGCCGAACCGCCGAAAGGGGGCGACCCCACCACCCCACCCGCCAAAGGGGACCACTAGGCCTCCGATCTTCCCCTGGTTCAACTGAGCCGGGGCCGGACGCCGGGTAACTCCCAAGACCGCCCGAGGGCCCGCCGCAACGCTTGCGGCGGGCCCTCGGGCGTTCCGGGCCCCAGGCCCGTGCGCGGCTTCAGGACTGCCGCAGCTCCGGCGGCGGGGTGCGCTTGGCGTCCATGTCGTCCACCCGCACCAGGCTCCCCCAGACGGCCATCCGGTAGCGCGAGGTGTACACCGGCGTGCAGGTGGTCAGGGTGATGTAGCGGCCGGGACCGGCGTAACCGGAGCGGGCCGGGACGGGTGCCACGATGCCGGTGTCGTACTTGGACGTCTCCGCCAGGGTGTTGTCGACCTTGTAGACGTACCACTTGTCCTTGGTCTCGACCACGACCGCGTCGCCCTGGTGGACGGCGTCCAGGTCGTGGAACTTGGCGCCGTGGCCGTCCCGGTGGGCGGCCAGCGCGAAGTTGCCCTGCTGGTCCCAGGGCATCGCGGCCTTGTAGGGCTGCTCGTAGACACCCGCCACGCCGTCGTCCAGGACCTCGGTGGAGGTGCCCATCCGGATCAGCACCTGGTAGCCCCGGCCCATCGCCGGGACGTGCAGGAAGCCGACGTCGTCCCCGGCCGCGAACTGCCTGGTCGCGGGCCCGGTGCCGGAGCCCGGACCGGTGCCGGGGGCGTCGGACGCGCCGGGGGCCGGGGCCGCGCCGGGTGTGGCCGGGGGACCGGGGTCCGGGCCCGCGGCCCAGCTGCTGCGCAGCCGGTCGGCGGCGGCCGAGGCCGAGCGGTCGGCCTCCACGTTGGTCCACCACAGCGAGTAGGCCACGAACAGGCCGAGCACCAGGCCCAGCGTGATCAGCAGCTCGCCGAAGACCCCGAGCGCGGCCAGCGCCCGGCTCCGTCCCCGCCCGGCCCGCGGCTCGGGCGGCGGAAAGGCCTCCTGCGCCGGTTCGGCCGACTGCGCGGTCTCGTCCTGCATCTGCGGTGCTCCCCCTCCGGGCCGGGCGGCCGGGCGGCTACCCGCCCGTGATCGCGGCCGGCTTGCCCTGGGCACGCGGCCGTTCCTCGATCATCTTGCCAAAGACGATGAGACGGAACTTGGAGGTGAACTCCGGCGTACAGGTGGTCAGCGTGATGTAGCGGCCGGGACCGGCGTACCCGGCGCCGTTCGGCACCGGCTTGATCACGCTCACGTTGTTGGGGGAGGTCTCCGGGATGCCTCCGGTGACCTCGTAGGTGAAGTAGCCGGCGGCGGTCTCCACCACGATCTTGTCGCCCTTGCCGAGCTGGTTGATGTACCGGAACGGCTCGCCGTGGGTGTTGCGGTGGGCGGCCAGCGCGAAGTTGCCCGCCTTGTCGCCCGGCATCCCGGTGCCGGTGTAGTGGCCGACCAGGCCGTTGTCGAGCACCGCCGACTTGGAGGTGCCCTCGGCGATCGGGAACTTCAGCCCCAGCTTGGGCAGGTAGATGATGGCGAAGCCCTTGCCGGGCTCGAACACCTCGGGCTTGTTCGGGTCCGGGGCCGGCTGGCCCGGCTTTACGGGCGGGGCAGCCGCGTTGAACTGCTGCTCCAGCTGGTTGCGGGCCCCGTCGGCGGCCTCGTCGGCCTGCACGTTGGTCCACCAGAGCTGGTAGGCGACGAAGAGCAGCATCACCAGGCCGAGCGTGATGCACAGCTCGCCGACGCCCCGGGCGGCCACCACGAGCACGGACTCCTTGGGGCGCACCCGCCCGGCGGCACGGCCGCCCGCCCGGCGCCGGCCGCTGCCCGAGCGCAGCGAGGTGCGGCCCTGGGCGGCGCGGCGGCGCTCGGCCCGGCCGCCGGTGGGTGCCGGTTCGGCGGCCGGCGCGCCGTCGACGAGGGGCAGCCGCAGCTGGAGCGTCTGGTCGGGCAGCCAGGGGTACTCGGGCCCGTCCGCGAGGGGCTCCTGGGCCTGCTCGTACACGCCCCAGGCGTCCTCGGGCGCGGTCTGCACCGGAAACCCCTGCTGGTACGGCACGCCACCGGTGCCGTCGTCCTGACCCGGGTACCGGGGCCCGCCGTACTGCTGCACGGTGCCGTACGGGTCCGCCTCCGACTGGAAACGCCCCTCCGGACGCAGCGCGGTCACGCCGGTCAGCCCCGGCCGATCACCGGGGCGAGCCCGGCCGACCGGTCGACCGCCTGCGGGAAGCCGCACTCCGCGAGCCAGTTGGCGAGCATCCGGTGCCCGCCCTCGGTGAGCACCGACTCGGGGTGGAACTGCACGCCCTCGACCGGCAGTTCACGGTGCCTCAGGCCCATGATCACACCGCTCCCGGTGCGCGCGGTGACCACCAGCTCGGCCGGCACGGTGGCCGGTTCGACCGCGAGCGAGTGGTAGCGGGTTGCGGTCAGCGGCGAGGGCAGGCCCTCGAAGACCCCGCCGTCCTCGTGCTCGACCGGCGAGGTCTTGCCGTGCAGCAGCTCGGGCGCCCGGCCGACCACCGCGCCGTACGCGGCCGCGATCGACTGGAGCCCCAGGCAGACGCCGAACACCGGCAGGCCGATCCGCGCGCAGTGGTGCACCATCTCGATGCAGACCCCGGCCTCCTCCGGGGCACCGGGCCCGGGGGAGAGCAGCACCCCGTCGAAGCCCTCCGCGCCGGAGCGGCGTACGGCGTGCTCGACGGTCACCTCGTCGTTGCGCACCACCTCGCAGGTGGCGCCGAGCTGGTACAGGTACTGGACCAGGTTGAAGACGAAGCTGTCGTAGTTGTCCACCACCAGGATGCGGGGCGGGGTGGTCGGCTGGGTCGTCATGCGCGCGTGGTCTCCGTGGGGTGCGGTGCTGGAAGGGAGTTCCGGGCCCGCCGGCTCAGCCGGCCGCGGCACCGTCGCCGCCGTCCACTGTGACGTCGCCGAAGGGGAGCAGCGGTTCCGCCCACGGGAAGACGTAGGTGAAGAGGAGGTACACGGTCCCCAGGACGAGGAGCAACGAGACGAAGGCCCGGACCAGGGTGTTCCCCGGGAGGTGACGCCAGATCCAGCCGTACATGGTGCTCCCTCGACGTAGCGGACTGGGTTAAAGAGTAGACCCGCCGTCCCCGGCTGCGGGGCAGGTCCGCTACGGCGGGCCGCCGGCCGACCGCAGTTCGGTGGTGCCGGAGTACCCGGGCAGGGTCAGCTCGCCGCTCTCCTGGACCTTCCAGCCCAGCCCGTACGCCTGGACGTACTGGAGGTAGTTGCGGATCGTCGGGTCCGCCTCGACGGCCGAGCGCAGGGCGTCGGTGCGCCCGACCGCCTTGACCACGTACGGCGGGGAGTAGACCCGGCCTTGGAGCAGCAGGGTGTTGCCGACGCAGCGGACGGCGCTGGTGGAGATCAGCCGCTGGTCCATCACCTGCACGCCCTCGGCGCCGCCCCGCCACAGCGCGTTGACCACGGCCTGGATGTCCTGCTGGTGGATGACCAGGTCGTTGACGCCGGGCTCGGGCACCCCGGGGATGCGCGCGGTGGCGTTCGGCGGCGCGTCGTTGAGGGTGACGGTCAGGCCGCCGCCCTGGAGCGGCTCCAGGGCCGCGCCGGAGCGCAGGCCGTCCAGCCGCGCGGCGTCGGCGGGGTCGTGGCCCTGTTGCTCGGTGAGCTGCTGGGCGCGGGTCTGGAGGTCGGCGAGCTGGGACTGCGCCTGCTGGTTCTGCCCACTGCGCTGGCGGATCACGTCGCCGAGGCTGAGCAGCGAGTTGTCGGTCCGCAGGTCCGTGCCGCGGGCGGTCTGCGCGCTGATGTAGAAGAGCAGGCCGGCGAGCGCGAAGACGGCACAGGTCAGGGCACGTCCGACAATTCGGGTACCGGAGCGGCGGGTACGGGCCGCTCCAGGGGGAATCGACAAATTAGTCACCGTACCCTTATCTCCTCAAGACCCACCGAGCCACTACGCTAACGGACGCCGGTGGCATGTGGCGGAGCGGTCCCCAGGGCGTTCTCCACAGCCGACCCGGCCGATTCCACCCGCTGCACGCCCGCGCGGTCTCACAGCGCATCGACAGGAGAGCTCCTCGTGCCGAAGTCTCGACTCCGCAAGAAGTCCGACTACACCCCGCCGACCACGGCCACGGTGAAGATCAGTTCGGGCCGCAGTTGGGTCGCGCCGCTGATGCTGGCACTGTTCCTGATCGGCCTGGTGTGGATCGTCACCTACTACGTGACCAGCGGCACCTACCCGGTCGAGAGCTGGCGGAACTGGAACATCCTGGTCGGCTTCGGCTTCATCGCCGCCGGGTTCGGCGTCTCCACCCAGTGGAAGTGACGGCCCGCCCGTCCTGAGGCTCCGATTCGAGCCGTTCTCCGCCGCTTCGGACCGCTCGTCCCGGGGCGGCGGTCAGGCGTGCCCGGAGCCGAGCGGTGATCCGGTCGGTTATCCCGACCATCGGACTGTCATGCTTATCCACATGGTTATCCACACTGGGGAAAAGTCTCCCCGGCCTGTGGATAACCTTCCCGGCCGGGGCCGTCCACCGCTGTGCACAACCCCCGGGAACCGAGAAATCCGCACAGCAGGACGCGCGTAGAACAGCAGTCCACAACCAGCGGGCCGCACAGCCTGTGCACAACCCCGCACCCGCTGTGGACAAACGCTCGAAGGGTCAGGCCCCGTAGAGGGCCATCCCGGTCAGCAGCATCCCCGCCTCGATCGCCAGGGCGCCCGCCACCGCCAGCGCCTGGACCAGGCCGCGGCGCTCGCGCGGGGCGTACATCAGGCCGGCCGCAGTCAGCGCGCCGAGCACCAGGCCGCCGATGTGCGCGCGCCAGTCGATGCCCGGGCGGGAGAAGGTGACGATCAGGTTGAAGACCAGGAACGCCATCGCCGGGCCGAGCGGGCCCTTGTCCCGCAGCTGCATCACGATCGTGGCGCCGATCAGCCCGAAGACCGCCCCGGAAGCACCCAGCGACTTTATCGAGTGGCCCGCCACCAGGAAGGTGAAGACGCTGCCACCCAGGCCGGAGAGCAGGTAGAGGGCCAGGAAGCGCAGCCGGCCGAGCGCCTGCTCCAGCGCCGGACCGAGCCAGAACAGCACCAGCATGTTCATCCCGACGTGCCACCACTCCAGGTGCAGGAAGGTGGCGGTCAGCAGCCGGTACCACTGGTGCGGGCCGTCGGCGACGCCCGCAGGCCCGCCGAGGACGTCCCACCCGGTGCTGAGCAGGATCCAGGTCTGACCCAGCCGCGGGGTGAGCACGTAGGCCGCCAGCACCCAGACCACGACGTTGATCCCGATCAGCACCCGGGTGACCAGCCCGCCGTCGGCGGCAAGGGCCCCGCCGAACCGGGTGGTCGCCTGCCGCGCCCCGGCGTGGCCGTTGCCGACGCACTCCGGGCACTGGAAGCCCACCGAGGCGGCCACCATGCACTGCGGGCAGATCGGCCGCTCGCAGCGGGTGCAGGAGACCCCGGTGGGGGTCTGCGGGTGCCGGTAGCAGCCGGGCAGTCCGGCCTCCGGGGACCGATCGGCCGACGGCCGCGGCTCGTCCGGGAGCATCAGCGGTGTCCCCTTCCCGTACACGACCTCCGAAGCCGCCAGCCTACTGCTGCACCCCCGCTCCCGGACCGGCTCCCCCACACCCGCCCGCCCGCAGGCCCCGCCTCCGGCCCCTCCCCGGCATGCCCTCACCACCCGCCCGCACCACAGAGCCCCGCGTACGGCCCACTCCGACATGCCTCCGGACAAATCAGGATGCATGATCAGCATTCAGGTGGATATGTGCACAAAGGACGCCACCCAGGAGGAGAGACTCGTGAGTTTTACGGATTCGGCCCGAGAGACGGCCACCAGGACCCGGGACACCGCCGCACACTTCGCGGACGGCGCCAGGCAGCGCCTCGGCCCGGCCTTGGAAGCCGTCGGTCCGAAGGCCGCGCTGGCCGCCCACAATCTCCGGGTCCAGTACGACAGGCATCTCGCCCCGCAGTTCGGCCACGCCTTCGCCAGCCTGCCGCCGGAGACCCAGCAGAACGTCCTGAAGGCCCTCCACCGGGCCCAGGAGGCCTCCCTGGCGGCCCGCCTGTCCGCCGCCCGGGCCGCGGACCAGACCCGCGCCACCGTCGGCCCCAGGATCGCCCAGGCCGTCGAGGAGGCCCGCGCCACCGTCGTCCCGGTGGCGCAGGAGGCCCAGGCGCGCGGCGCCGCCGCGCTGACCGCCCTCCACGGCAACGTCAGCGCGGCCGAGATCAGTGAGCTGGCCGCCCGGAACGCCCGGAAGGAGCGCTGCAACCGCCTGGCCGCCGGCCTCGCCGTGGCCGGCCTGCTGGCGATCGGCGGCGGCATCGTGGCCTGGGAGTGGTGGCGTCGGCACAGCAACCCGGAGTGGCTGGTCGAGCCCCCGACCGGGCAGGAGCCCCGGCCGGCCGGCGCGCACCCGGCGTCCGCCCCGGCGAACGGCTCCGCCCCGGACGCCACCGGCGAGCCGACGGACGGGAACGACGGCCCCGCCGCCGAGGACGGCCCGCAGCCGCGCTGACCGTCCGGAAGCACCCGGAACGCCGATCGGCCGCCGACCAACTAAAAGGGGAGGCGCCGGAAGCGGAACCCACGGAAAAAGTGGGGATAATTCAAACAGAAAAACAAAAAAAAAAAAAAAAAAAGAAACCCATA